>JAJZPC010000001.1 GCA_021811385.1 Deltaproteobacteria bacterium
GAAATGCGTCGTAGGAAACCGGAATAGACCGAAAATACAAACTCGAACCATAATCCAAAAATGATAGTTTTTGAATCCAGTTTTGCCCCTCCCCCATTAAATTAAAATGCAAGAAAAATTGCTCCAAGAGAGAGATTGCATTCAAGCAGAAAGGGATGATCAACCCTGGAAGCAGAATAAATATAAAAAGAAAAAACCAGTGGTTCAATTTTACAAGATTGAATCTATCCAAACCAACTACCAAGAGAATTCCGGCAAGTAGGCTCATAAACGAAAGATACGCTGCGGTCGAACCAATAAAGAAAAAATGAACGCAGACAACCAATAACAAAGACAAAATAACATTTTTATATTTTGTTGATTTTGCCAGCAGGACGCCAGAACCAAACACATAAAAAACCAGGTATGCCCAATTCTGAGGCTCTGATGACCACCCCTGGAGTCGGGGAAAAAGATTTCCGGCATCCACATGGTTTTCGGCCAACCCAAAAATTCCATATGAAATAGGGTCAAGATTTGGACACAGAAGCTCTCCACCAACCCGGGAAATTGGAGATCCATGCAGTTTAATAAATCCGAGAAAATCCAAAAGAGGAATTGTATTAAGTAAAACCGCAATAAAACCGAAGATGGAACTAAGTACTATCAACCTATTGAGAGATTTATGAGTAGATATGATCCGAAGCATTAACAACGTCACTATGGAAGTTTTCAACACCCCTTTCAATAATTGGCTGCCATTACCCAAGACAAATTCGAGAAGAGCATATAAAAACAATAAACCAAGATAAAAAAATGCCGTGGAAACGAAGATTCTTGGTAGCTTTACAAAAAAGATCGAAACCACATGGAGACTTAAATAAATCAACAAAATACGATTGACAATAGTCGCCCATTGCATACCGAGATGATATTCAAAAATGAACATCATCGATTGCGACCAGGCATATATTGTAAAAACGAACAAAAAGAACCAGCTTAACTGATACTCCGGATCGAATATGCCCTTTTTCAATCGCAAGAGGCAAGAGTACAGCATCGACTATTTCCCGGTCTTCGTATCGAGCAAATTCAGCATGATTTTCTCACACACGGGATCACTAAAAAGTGTCCCACCAAAGGGAATGGAGCCAGCGTTGAATATCCAACCGCCTTCCTGAGTCTGTTTGAACAACATGTTTGCCGGGAACTTGGTGTTCGTGCCAGCAGCAAGGATAGTAAAACCAGAGAAATCCGGAGAGCCCTGATCAGCCTCCCATCCGCTGGCGCCTTGATATGATGAATCCGGATTGTGATTTGCAGACATGAGGCCGAAAGCAGCCCCTTTTTTCAAATTCGTGCCACGAAAAATCCAATGATCCGGATTCAAAACTCGAAATGGCCCATACAGTGGGTTAGATATCCCGGTGTTAACTGCGCCTGTCATCTTCACTCGCTGAGTGCCGGGAACATCGCCCAGCAATGAAATTCGCTTTTCGTCGGTCGCAACAAGTTTAAAAATAGGGTTCCCGCCGGCGAATATCGCTTTCCCCCCTTTTTTAATAAATTTATCGTACGCATCAATCATGGCCTTTGACCAATATTCAGTATGAGCATCAAACACAACAATTTCAGAATTCATGATGCTGCTGCTCTCGTTGAAATCCTCATTTGCATAAAAGCCGAACTCAATGGAGTGCGCTTCGGCAAATGCCGGGATAATCCAGCTTGCTCTCAATAGATGGGAATGATGTGACGCCTCCGGAAGAATATCCGCAATGAAATTTTCTGGTTTCAGTGGACGATTGAGCGGGATATGTATCGAGGACTTCGGCAGGCCAATACTATTGAGTAACGAATCCAACGCGTTGTTGTAAGCAAGATTATCGCCCGATGTTTCATGGTCGACATAAAAACTTTTTTCGGCGAACGCATTAAATGCATACCAGGTATAGGTTGACGCGATAAATGCAATTTTGGGTGCAGTTTCGGGCTTGACTATAAATGGTATCTGCCAAAGCGCCCCGCTAGAATTACCCTTCATTTCAACCAAATAAATACCGGATTCATAAGAAGACGTGTCAACACTAAAGCTGGAAGCCCAAGCAAAACCTGTATCAGGGGAATATAAGGTTTCCTGCGGACGACTCTTGAAATTACCGAGATTTCGATACGCAACCTTTTGCCGTCCGAGGCGAAATATTTGCACGGAGTAAGGTTCCGTAGCATGCACGAAAACGTCCAGCTTAGCGCCTTTTCCTATGGAGCGTTTCTTTATGTATCCAACCAACGAATCCAATTTTGGTTTATATGCAGCTTGTTTTCTTTTCTCCGACTCGATAATTTTAGTAATTTGCGTAAGAACCGGACTAATTAATTCATTTCTTTTTTCAGCTTCCAGTTCAGCAGCGGATTTCACTTTTTCGGCGGAAGTGTATGCTGGGGTTGAAGCCTCAAAACTATAAAAAATATCGTTCTGAAGCAATGAGACCACATACTGTTTGAAATTTGATATCTGATGATAAGGAAAGATTTGATACTTGCCCACCATGACCGCGTATATATTTGAGATAAGCAGAAGAAGCACAATCAATATTTTTTTCATTTTTTCCCCCAGCGCATACAGTAAATTTTCCCAAGATGGAGGCCAAACATGACCATCAGGCTCCCGATAATCCCCCAACCCACCGAGAAAAGCACGCGCTCTAATATTGTTTTTGTCTCACACAATTTGGCCTCGGCGCTATCCGGCATTACGATTCTGGTTGGCGTCGGGGGGGGAGGGAGTACCCCCTTAATTTTAATCAATTCGACTTGCAAATTTTGGTATGCCTCAGCGGGAATAGATTTGTCAGACGACAAGGTGGAAATCATTTTTTCGAGATTGGTTCGCGTCTTCTTCAGAAAACTTAGCCGTGCATCGTAACTCGCAACGGCCAGAGCATACCTCTCATCGTGCCTACCGGATAACTTGGTCAGCATTTTCTCCAATGCAACACGAACCGTGCGGGGGTTGTCACCTTTCAGTTTTACCGTAATAACTCTTCTCGTGGAAAAATCAAAAGCATAGATATTCGCTTTTGCTGTGCCACTAATCGACTTATCTGTGCCAGAAATATCTACATTCAAACTAGACGCAGTAACATAAGGGTCTTCAATCATGATCTCTTTATCTAAATAATCTCCCACCGTTCCCAATACAACCAAAGCCTCATCACAATAACGATCCTGTCCCTGATTAACCGAATAGAAGGACACCACAAAGAAGACAACGAAAAAAAATAACGGCAGTCTCCAGCATTTCAAGGCATTGCTTGCGAAGTTATACATATAATCATCTTCTATGAAGTTGGCTCTCATGTAATAAAACACCCGGTAGCCGCACCTTGAGGCAACGATCCCTTCGTGCGACCACTCTCTCGGTAATTTTTGTCTTGAATCAACTCGTACCAGTGTCTAACGCTTCTCCAAAACCAACACCAGTGATAAAGTCATATGTTCTGATACGGCGGGAATGCTCTTGAGTATGCTCTTGCCTGCTTCTTTGGCAATTTTTTTTGATACTCCCAGTCTCGTCAGCTTTTCGAGAATTGTGGTCCTTTCGATACTCTTGATCGAGAATAGTGGCTTCGCCAACCTCTCGAAACTTCTTGTCCCAAGGCCGTTGAGTGACGGCAAAACACGTTTACCGGCATACGCAGAGAATGTTGGAAGCGGCTGCGGCGCACTTTTGAATCTTTTTCCATACTCTGTCGAGAGAAGCTTGTTGACAATCTCCATGATCGTGTCGGCAGGCCAAAACCAATGCAACCCTGGGAACAGGGTAATAAAATCCAGATGATGCGACAGCGCTCCTTCATAAGGAGGAAATACAAGGTAGGCCTTCCCGCCCTTCCTCAACACCCTGTGCAACTCCTTGATGGTCGTGGCAGGATCGTGAACATGCTCAATCACGTCGTGACTAATGAGAGCATCAATTGAATCATCGCCCAGAGGAATGTTTTCCTGCGTACACAGCTTGAAGCTGCAGCTCTTCACGCCGCTCCTCATGGCGAAGTCAATTGCTTTGTCTATTTTATGTTGATGGGGCTCAACCCCGATGATTGTTGAAGTGGGCAATCTCTTCGATAACGCAACGGCTTTTCCACCGTAGCCGCAGCCGAAGTCCAAAATGCGCATCCCGCGAAGCTCTTCTAGTAAACTGCCCTCAAAATAATCGAGGAAATCGTCAAGGCGTTTTGCTTCTTGATCGGATTCATTGCTCTTGAGCGGTCCCTCCTCAACGAATGTTTCCTTAAGCGTTGTAAAAGAACGCTTCGAGTTTCCGAGAGGGGTATATTGAGATAGCCGGATAATCATTTCGAGCGCAAACGAACTCTTGGGCATTGTGATCGGTCCCTTCAAGAATATATTAGAGCCGAGAAGCCAAGGACGGAACGGAGACATGGGCCTACCTCCCCGTTAGTCACTTCAAAATCTCCCGGTTAGGCTCAACCGGCCCAGATAGTTGTCGTCTACCGACCCAGATAATTACCGTTCACCAAATAACGAACAAAATTATGATAGCCTCGCATAAATTCTATGCCGAGCTCCACCCATTCGCGCATGCTTCGTGGACCTCCTGCCATCCTTGGCACAAATTCAGGGCAAGACTGTTGCAACCTCTGATACGCGGTCGCAAGCTGTTCCAGGTACGGATCGTAAACAAGTCTACGTAATGCAGTGGAAAGGTGCCGGTTTCCCGCATACAAGTCGACCAGGCGGTTACTCAACATTTTTAATCCCTGAAAATGATAAAGGATCAATGGATAATCACTTAGATAGACACGCCCATCCCTCTCATGAACACGGTGACTTTCGACATTCCAGGGAGCGGCATTAAGCCCGGGCGAAGGGGCAATATCTCCAAAAGGGAACAACATCGGCAGCTGATCCAGATATTTCTGATCAGCAAAAGTAGTTTCAGTCGGTGTAACGCTACAGCTCTCAATGCATCGGGCACTCCACCAGTCGATTACCCGCATCCCTTCCGGACTTCGCCTTACAGCCGCGTACCCCGCGTTAAAATCCCCGACCCTGCCCGCATACTGTTTGAAAGCCTTGTGAAAACGATGCGGCGTTAAAACATAGTGCCTGTCCTGACCAGGCAAAATCAAATCCGGGTCGGAAAAAAACAGCATGTCAGCATCCACATAGACAAGCCAATCCGCACCGAGCATGGTGCGTGCCAAGTAACCAAGCGCGATTGGCTTGCAGGTCCAACAATATTCACCTCGGGAACGGTGCTTACGAGTATTGGCAAGTTCCGGGGTGCTGAATTGATCGTGCCTAACGATGATTGATCGTTCTGGAGCAATCTTGATGAGCAGCTCGGCCGACTGCTCATCAACACAAAAAAAAGCAAATCGGGCAGTAGCATTCACACGCATGAGCGAGGCATGAAGCGCCAGCGCCCGAGGCAAGTGATCTGCATCAAAGATGGTGCCGTATACGGAAATAAAATGAATGTTATCGGCCACCCGCAACTCCTTCCATCGCCAGACGTCGACCCAGATCGCGGCAATAGCGCGCGACTTCGGAACGTTCGCAACGCAGTCCGGTCTCCTGCCTCAACCGTGTCGAATTGAGTTGAAACTCATCCAGCACTTGGGGGTTTTCCACCACCAAGTGCCCTTTTCCAAAGCCTTCGATCATCCAAAGCGCAACGTGTCCAACTTCAGTCGCTTCCCCCGTCCCCACGTTGTATATCCCGGATGGTCGGATTCGTAATATTTCGCGGAGAACCGTGCAAAAAAAATCGACGGGGACGATATCCCTACGAACAAAGGGACTCAATGTAATATGAATACATTCTGTCTGCGCGAGTTGGTTAAGCAAGAAAGCTCCCATGCGCTGACGCCCAGGAATAGCTTCAAATCCAATAATATTGCCTGGTCGCAAGATAGTTAAGCGATCACCAAGCATTTCTGCAAGATTGCGCTCGATTCGCAACTTGTTGCGTGCATAGACATCCAGGCCGGAAACAGGAGAGTCTTCTTGCGCATTCCACTGTATATCCTGTTGATATACCTTACGTGTGCTGATCATCACATAATGGACAGCGTGCCGAACAGCATATTCCGCAATGCGCAGATCAATATCCAGAAAACGATCATAGTCTTGAAAATACATCTCTGGGGCAAAAGCAAAATTAACAATTGAGCCGACCCCCTCATAAACGGACGGATCGTCAACTTTGTCGTGGCCTATATAACGGACAGGAAATTCCGGGTTAAGAGTTGCGAACTCCCTTGCCAGAAAGCTGCTCCCTCCAACAACAAGAACAATACCCTTCATCCCTCTCCACCAATCATGCTTTCACCCAAAACGCCAAATACAACGACTGCCTGTAATTTCTCATAGAACCCGATGCCCAAGTTACCCAGGGATGTCCAGCAGGTCCTCTTCATTGCTACTCAGCCACTCAGCCATGCGGCGCAATTCCGGGGCATTACGCAACTCGTCCACTGTCCGGGCAGTACAGCCTACATCCAGCGATGCTGTCGCATCCTGACGGAAGCGCATATTGAACACCTCCAAGCGCAAAGGACGACACAGAAACACCCCATATCCGAATCGCTCTGCCAGCTCCTGCATCTGAGCCGAAACAGGGGGCACCTCCTCAAGCCGCGCCAGGCAGGCAAGATAAGCCTCCGGCGTATCGAAATCCAGGGTGAACCCATGCCGGTCGTAACGCCCCGTTCCCGCTGTCAACACTACCTTGCCAAGCAGTGCTGCCTCTATCCCCACTGTACCTCGCACCGTCAGACAGTAATCCATCGCCCCGAACAGCGAGAGCGTAGTAATTTCCGCTTCGGCAGGGATCACTTTCACGTGCGATGGCAAGGAGCCCACCCGTTCGCGCAACGCCAACACCTCTGAAGGCTCCGTGGATATTCCGTCTCGCCGATCCTTGATCACATTGGCTGGATGTACCTTAATGACCCAGTTCAGATGGTCATTACGACATGCCGCCAGGACCGTCTGAACAAACCATTCCTCATAATCCCGAAACAGATCCTCGCCCCAAAAAAAGGTGGCATCCCAGAAAATATGGGAAAATATCACCGCCGTCTTCTTTTCGGGATCCAGGCCAAGGCTGGCAGCAATCTCCTCTCGATTCCAGGCACGCTTACCGAACTGAGTCCCCACCTCTCCGTACCACTCTCCGTTGGCATAGGATTCAGCCAGTTCTCGTTGCAGCCTCTCGCGAGACACGCTCCCCCACTCGATCTCCAGCAAGCGTTGCCAAGACTCGGTGGACAGCGACGAGGGATGAACATCGCGATTATCTGTGCGATACCGCTTCAACATCACGGTGTTGTCGCGATGAGCCGCGTTCCAGGTCACCACGGGAACCCCTTGATTGACACACACATCGAAGATTTCGCCAAAGGGCGAATAACCGCGGTCCACCAATATCATCATCTGTGGGTTAAGGGCCGCGATAAGGCGCTCTGCCCCGCGAGCATACGCGATAGATGCGGCCAGACCGGCCTCCGCCCACTCGAGAATGTCCGGATTTCCCATATCCAGATACCCCAACCGGGTACGTCGCATCAGGGTCGAACTGACATATTTACCTACGGTAACCCCCCCCACCAGCAGGCCGATCAGGTCTTCGAAAGAACGTATCCCCGACATCAGGATCGCAGCCTCTCTCCGGTCAGGCAAAGGACAGTAGCGAAGAAACGTCTCAATAAAAGGCACACCCATCGCCTTGTAAATGGCCTGATTACCCGCCGCTGGATCACTCAACACATGGACACGGAAATTTGCCTGTTCCAGCGCCTTGCGAACCACTGACTCGGCCAGGATATGCTCGAATTGGCTCCAGCCGACAACCACCGCCGTCCCAGCGCTACCATCTCCCAGGGTCGTTGGCAGAACGCCACGTGCGTTGGCTTGCCATCGGTTTAATTGACGCATGACGGAAAGATAATGCCGACGATAAGCCGGTTTTAAAAAAAACCGGACTGCATGCAACACAGAATGGCAAGCCGGATAACGTCGCGCGGCAAATTTAATCCTGTTCATTGTTCTTCAGTTAAGCCGATTGGCCGCGTAACGCGGATAGTTCGGTTCAGCCTTTTACTCCTTGGTAAAAAAAATGTTCGAGTTGAGACAATTTTTTTATAACGAAATTTGCGTAGGCCGGCTTGCACATTTTCATTTCAGTGAAACCGTCCAACCGATAATTCTCAAACGAATTCCCCTTGATTTCACGGGAAATTTTCAGGTTTTCCAGTACCAGTGAGCCTCCGGGTTTTAACACTCTGTGTAATAAGGAAAGATACTCGTTTACCACCTTTATATTCATCTCCTGAAAAGAAGAGACATTGAACGCCATATCCATTGCACTATCGCCAATCAAGTCAGATTGATAAGGCAACATAAAAACAACGTCATATTCCTCAAGTAGCGACCCAAAATCCCCCCCACCAGCAATGTGCTCATGAATGATATTCGGAAGAGCAATTCTCAGCTCAGGAAAAATGGTTTTGAGAAAAGAAAACCCGACGGATATCGTTTCCGGCAGATCAACAATGGTGTATTTACATCCGAAAGCTCCGATCATCACCGCAGCATTCACGCATGCCCCCCCGCCGACTTCTACCACCGAGCTTACGTCTTTACCGGTTTCGGTCAGGTTATAAAGCTCGAGCATTCGCAAATAAACAAAGCCGTGTTTTTCCAAGAGCAGTTCATGCTGCTTGGCCTGGCGGAAATTTGGGTACCTAGCCGTAAACGCGGCAATATGATGGGCTAAAGACCCCGCGCCCCTGACTTGGCGGATTTTTGCGTAACAGGTTTTGATGTACCCCAAAAAAGAATGGTGACTGGATTGGGTGGCCAAATAGCCGATGGGTTCATATGAATCCATAAACCGATGACCGCTTTTTAACACTACTCGATTACCAGAAAAACCAACAAACGTCCCCGACGCCCACCACTTCCAAACTGATGAAGGGGCAAAGCGGCCATCCCGTGTCACCTTATCATATACGTGCTCAGTCACAAGAAAACCCAGGTAGTGCATTAACGCTGAAAGCTCGTCATCGGTAGCCTCAAGTTGCACAAAATAATTTACGGGGATGCTGAAATCAGGATTGATAAAACGCATGGTGCTTTCCAGTAGAAACTAGTATGTGCATTCTTTATCGATCAAGCACCGATCAAGAGGAATATCCCGCAGGACTTCACAGATACGGGGACCGCTCCGGCCATCACCGTAGGGGTTGATGGCCTCATCACAACGGGCACGAAATACGGGATCGTGAAGCGCCGTATGGATGGCTTGCGCGATTGCCTCGACATCGTATCCGCAGTTCAGGAGGTTTTCCGCCTGCGGGCGTCCCCGCTGACGGTTGCCGATATTAACCACGGGCACACAGAAGGAAGGGGCCTCCAGAATGCCGCTGGAAGAATTCCCCACCAGCACGGCGCAGTTCGCCAGCAAGGCAAGGTAGGCTTCCCGCTCCACATTCTCCAACACGGTAAAACTTGCGCTGCCGGCATTTTCCTCTATGCCGCGAACGATCTGCTTGTACCCCAGGTCGGAGTTCGGGTAGATAACATAAACGGGCAGCCCGGATCGCCCACAGGCTTGCAGGGTCGCGCCGACCTGCTGGCCGGCATCCTCCATCTCCGCCATCACGGGATGCTGAACCATCAGGATATAGGGCTGACCGAGACTTAGCCGTTTTCCATCCACCTCGACGAACTCACGCCTGTAATCCTTGTCCACGATATTGTCCAACTGGGGAGCACCCACATTGAATATCCGGAACTCTTGCTCCCCCATCCGACGCAGCCGGTTTGCCGAATCCTCGCAGGAAGCCAGATGGATGTGCGCAAACTTCCCAATGGCGTGCCGGGCGGAATCGTCGATGTGCCCCGACTTGTCCCCGGCCTGGATATGGGCGATGGGGATTCCCATGTAGGCGGCGGCAATGCAACAGCCGAACGTCTCGATACGATCTCCGGAAAGCAAAATGATGTCTGGCTTCAACCGCTCATAGGCCTCGGCATAGCCCGCGATGGCCTCGCCAAGGGCTTTGGACCAGGCACTCCGGCGGGCATCCTCCGCGTGCATCGGAACGGTCGCGTCAATAGCGAATCCATCTCCACGGATCAAGTCGATGCTGTTGCCCAGCTCCGGCACCAGATGCATCCCGGTCACCAGGGTTTTCGGTTCAAGTTCCGGATAGTCCCGCATCGCGAGCATCACGTTTTTGGAATACCCATACGTCGCCCGCGATTCAAGGGTGACGAGAATCAGACGCCTCTTCATCAGGAGAGCTCCTTCCATAAAATCTGACGATCCTTGCCAATGTGTCCCGTTGATGTCTTGCCAAGCACCAAATGAAGATCCTTGGCAGGAATCGCCCCTTGGCCGGGGCTTGGGCGTTTAACCCAAACCATGTCTGCGGTAATGGTAGTCCCGGCGGGAATATCGGCAACCGAAACCACACTTTCACGCGCCCAGGCAATAATCGGCTTCTCTTCCGGGAATATTTCCCGTTCGGCGCCCCGGGCTTCGAAGACGGCCCGACATCCTTTCACCAACTCCCCCAATTCATACGGTTCAAGAGACACAGCATGATCCGGCCCGGACTGAAGTTTGTCGAGAGTATAGTGCTTTTCGATCACACATGACCCCAAAGCTACGGCGCCCAGCGCGGTGTAGATTCCCAGGGAGTGATCGGACAATCCTATCGGCACATCGAACAATTCACGATAACGAGGTATGTTATGAAGATTGACCCGGTTATAAGGGCAAGGATAGGCCGATACGCAATGGGTAAGCACAAACGGTGTACCGATGGCTTTCACAGCCTCCACGGTCTCCTGTATCTCCTCCACCAGCGCCATCCCCGTGGAGATGATCATCGGACGACCCTTCTTGGCGGTATGGGTGATCAGGGGGATGTTGGTCAGTTCACCGGAGCCGGTTTTGAAGGCGAGAATGCCCATTTCGTCCAGAATATCAGCGGCAGCAGCAGAAAATGGTGTGCATAAGTAATCGATGCCCAGGCTCTCGCACAACGCCTTGAGCGCCTTGTGCTCGTCCAGCGTGAGGTTGGTCTTCTCCAAGGTGTCATACAAGGACTCGTCGAAGTTATCAGAGATAGGCGTATCCCGAAGCATCTCGTTTTCCAGGACATGCATCTGAAATTTGATGGCATCACATCCCATCGCATGGGCAATGTAAACCATGCGTTTGGCCGTTTCCATCTCCCCCTGATGGCTGACTGCAGCCTCGGCGATAACGTAGGGGGGGTGGTTGTCGCCAACCCAACGACTTCCAATCTTGATCGCATCAGTCATTGTTCTTTCGTCTCCGTTTTTCCATTAAAAACTCAAGCCACCAGAAGTCCTCTTCTGTATTGATGTCCGCCACCTCTTCCTCTGGCACAACCAATGCGCCCCAGTTTTCGGCGACCAGCGTTCCGGTGCGACGCAGATATTCCACCCGGCACGCATAGACTGTACTGCTCTCCACATACATGGGGTTACGATCCTGGCGGCGACGGGGCGCCCCCGGGACCGCCGGGTGGAACAGACCCTCCTTGACAAAACCGATATTCTCCCGGGTCTCGCGGACCGCCAGGACGGAGGATGCCGAACCCTCCACGCAAGCGACAATCGCGTTCAGGATCGTGCGGGCAGAGCGCAAGGGGGAGGTGGGCTCGAGAACCAGAATGACGTCAAACTGCTGCCCCTCGATTTCAAGCACATCCAGGGCATGGAGCAACGCAACCTCGGTCGATGAATTGTCGGCCGCCAGTTCGGTGGGACGGTCGATAACGCGAACACCATACTTCCGGGAAACTTCTCCGATCTCGGCATCGTCCGTGGAGACAACCAGCAGATCAATCTCCGCCACTTGTCCTGCGGACCGCAGGGAATGCCCGATCAGCGGCTCTCCCGCCAAGGCCCGGATATTTTTTCGGGGTACCCCCTTGGAACCTCCCCGTGCTGGAATGACGCCGAGGATGCGTGCTCCACGGTACATAGGATCAGACCGTCGGCCAGTCGGAGTGCATGACTACCTGGGCCGCGATCCGGCGAATACCCTCATCCACCGTGATGACAGCTTCGTATCCCAACTCGGCCTTGGCGCAGGAAGTGTCGCAATATCGGTGGTGAATTTCCCGCGCCGGGATTCTATCGGCACCGTTGAAATCTCCCAGCACTTCAACCTTGAGGCCCTTGTCTGGCCCCACCAAGTCAATGGCCCGCTGGGCAAGCTCGCTGAGGGTCATGACTTGAGTAGAATTCCCCAAATTATACACTTTGCCATTGGAGACCGGATTTTCGATAATAGCCTGGACGCCACGGATAACATCATCCACGTGGCCATAGCTCCTGGTCTGACAACCATCGCCGTAGACCACAGGGTTTTGGCCGGCCAAAACGTTTTGCACAAACCGGGCAATGACGAATTGAGCCACCTGCCCTTCACCGTAGGTGTTGAAAAACCGAATAATAGTGTAGTCCATGGAGGGATAACGCTGATGATATCCTTTGGTCAACTCCTCACCCGCCAGTTTGGTCACGGCATAGACTGTCTTGCCCTTGGTGTCGTCCGTTTCTTTAATGGGGTTCTGGTTCGGCTCACCGTAGACCTCCGATGAGGACGCAAACACAAATTTTTTCACCCCATGGGAAACGGCGGCATTCAGCACGTTATCGGTGCCGTTAATGTTGATTTCGATGCAGCCGAGCTTGTTGTCTTCGGTTTTTTTGACGCCGAGCATCGCTGCCAGATGAAGAACGACTTCGGCCCCGCCGACAGCATTGCGGACGGCATTGCGATCAAGGACGGAGCCGGGAACCAAGGTGAGTTTGCCCTGCTTGCTAACCCCCTCGAGCAACTCGCGATGCCGCATGATTTGCTCGGCGAGATCGAAGCAGACCACGTCGTAACCGGATTTCACCAACGTAAGAACCAATTCGCGCCCAATAAACCCGGCACCGCCTGTAACCACTATTCTTTTTGACATGATCAACCCTAAGTTAGCTAAATATTTTCAAAAATCCAGATCTTATATCCATTTAGTACCGAAACCAAATTACCTTTAATCCAGAGTTTCTGCTTATAAATCCCTCCCGATAATACCCAACAAAACGAATACTTCAATTAAAATGCGTAACACACCGCCTTACAGGGCGTACTGCTCAGCCAGAATGCGCGCAATACCGACATGCAAATCCACGACTGGCTCGAACCCCAACTCCTGCTGGGCCAAGTCGATACCCGCAAGCGAGTGAATGATGTCTCCTTCATGCCAAGGCTGATATTCAGGTGCCTCGAAACACAACTTAACGCCGCGCGCCTGAAGCGCATCGATTATTGCTCCACACAGGTCATTCAGACTAATCGCTTTCCCTGAAGCCACGTTGAAAACCCCACGAGCCTCGCCGACCCGTCCCTCACCGATACGAACGACAAGATCGCACACGTTGCCGACGTAACAAAAATCCCGCGTCGCCGAACCATCGCCGAAAATAATGGGGCGCTCGCCGGAAAGGCAGCGGTCTATCCACCGGGGAATCACGGCGGCATAATCTCCATAGGGATCCTGCCAAGGACCGAATATGTTAAAAAAGCGCAGCCCAGTGATGCATGTCCCGGCATAAAGATGTTCCAGATTCCGGGAGAGCAGATCGTTCATGAGCTTGGAGCTGGCATAGGGGCTCAACGGGTTTGGGCAAAGAATTTCGCGGATTGGCAACTGGTCGGTGTCTCCATAAACGGCGCAGGAAGAAGCATAGATGAAACGCGGGATGCCCTTCTCTCCGGTGGCGCTCAGCACCGAAACAAACCCATCGATGTTCTGCCGGTTGTTGTGGCCCACATCTGCAAATGATTTCTGCACAGACCCTTGAGCCGCAAGGTGGATCACTGCATCAACCCCTTCTAGTAGCCCGGCAACCGTTGCCCTGTCACAGATATCCCCCTCGACAAAGCGGTAGCGTCCATCCGCCTGGGCCATCACCCGGCTAACGTTGTCCCGCTTACCGGTAGAAAAATTGTCCAGGCCCACAACGCTGTCGCCGCCGGCCAGGATGCTGGAAGCCAGATTTGATCCGATAAAACCCGCGCTACCCGTGATAAACCAAGTTCGTGTCATGCCATCTCCCAATGCTATACGCCAATTTTTTCTAGCGACAGGATCCCAGCCAGCCCGGATACCAGCTTGAATCTAAAAATTAAAAGCGGAACAGCTACGGCGAAGATCATGGCCTCTGCCCAGAACGGCCAGTGAAACAGGCCATTCAGTATCCAGGCCGCCAAATAAATGGCAAGCGCCCCGACAAACGCCCGCTCGCCGATGCCCCGGTAACCACACCGCTGCGCCACCCAGCGTCTGGTTGCCTGAACAACCACACTGGTGACCAGAATCGCCCAGGCCGCGCCCGCCATCCCGTAATAATACGCTCCTGCCACCATCAATCCGATGCCGACCAACGTCGGCACCAGTTGGGTATACATCAGGGCTCGTTTGCGCCTCTGCGCCATGAGAAAAGTGGCATAAGGGATGCCATGGGACGTACTAAACACCAGCAGAAACCAGATCGGCACCAGAGGCGCGGAACCCGCGAACTTGCCGTGGGTGAGCACGTTCACCATTTCGTCGGCGAACAACGCCACTCCCACCCCCATCACAGCGAGCATGCCGTACCAGGCCGACAGGGCTCGCTCCACAGGCGCCGTATCGAGATCCCGGGAAAATATCTGTAGGCTTTGAGGCGTCAGCGTATTGCCCAAAGCTGAAGTGAACATCCTAAAAATAGCTTGATATAGAAGGGAATGGCTATATAGGCCAAGAACGCCGATTCCTGCTAAACGCTGGATAACGATCTTGTCCGCCATGTTGTTGACCATCTCCGCCAACCCTCCCGGAGTCGCGTGCATACCGGTTCCGAAAATTTCTCGCAGCCAGCGCACCTTCAGGGAAAAGGCAACGGAGTGCCGGATACTAAGCACCTCGAAAACCAGGGAAATCAGGTTAGTCGCCAGCAGCGCGATAAATAGCGATTGCACCTTTAACCCCAATACGGCGAGGCATATCACGGTAGTTATGGCGTTGACGGCAATCTGAATCAGGGAGAGCAGTGCAAACTGCCTCGGGCGCCCTTGCACGGTAAACAGGAAGGATACCGTGGGCCAAAGACTACCGGCCCATGTGGCGGCCAGTGCAAGATGCAGATAGTCCACATAAACTTGCCGGTACTCAGTGACGAAAGCCCGCAGAATAGACTCACCCATCAGGTATATGGGCAAGATCAACAGGCTGCGTAGCGCCAGATCCGCCGCCAGGACATTAAAAAGCAATGTCCGCCGCTCCACTCCCGCCACGCGAAAATAATTGCCCCCGATTGCCCATTGGGCGCCTGTCGCCGCAAATGCCTTCACGGGTAGGGTTATGGCGATCACCAGGGCGAACACCCCGAAATCCTCCGGGGCGAGGAAGTAGGTCGTGACCGGAACGAGCAGAAGAGCCGCCCCCCCCTGCACGACGGAGGGTACGAGGTAGAGGACATAATTGCTCGCTGCCAGCGCACGCAATTGCGCCCATAATGATGGCACTCGTCCCATGACAGTCATGGGCAGCCGCCCGAAAGTTCACAGACGGAGTAGCAACGAGCCCAATCAGAACAGATTGACACGTCTATGCACCAACCCTATCAAACCGCGCATCAGGTAGCGCGGGGTGTTGCAATGCATCAGCTCCCACTTGTCCAGAGTGAAGTATTTTGCGACCACTTCCCCCAGTGTCGCATCTGATTTACTCTCGTAGCCCAGGCCGGAAAGCCAGTTCCTGGTCTTGACCGCGATCAGGTCAATCTCCCGGCTAGTCAGGACTTCATCGTACCGATTCTTTTGCTGCAAGTCGGCCACGACTTTCGTGGGGGACTCGACGCCTTTCTTGCTGGGATTGTACCCCCATTTACTCTTGTCCAAATCGTGGAACACGGTCTGATCCATTGGCCGTGGCGGTGGCGCAAGATCAAGCCAGGCCGCCACCCGCCCAATCTCCTCGGAGGGGGCCTTCACGAGATCCTCGTATCGCACCACTATATGGCGGGGGTCTTCACGGCGTCCGGCAATAAACCGGGCGTGGGGCACCCAGCGTTTGTCCAGCATGCATGTCAACCAGTCAAAACCAAGGTAGCAGGCAGGCAGCCCTTTATTTTCCATCAACGAGCGCTTCTGCGACGAACACACGGCAACCGGATCCCGAACAATATGGATAAATTTCATCTCCGGGAATACGTGTTCGTATTCCGCTATGTAGGGAACTTCGATGGACTTGAACAGGTGGTGGCGAAAAACGACGTCCGGACGTATCAGAGCTGCCAGTCCGGCCAAGTATTCGCGGGTAAATGTTGCCACGGAACAGGCCTGGCCTGGCACCACTTTGTCCAGAGACAACTCTTGTACTTCCCCTGGCAGCCCGACGGTCTCCGCGCAATGCTTCATGATGGCGTCCAGGCTCAATTGGTAGTAACTGGCGAACTGTTCGCGGGAAAGCCTCTCATCCAGCTTGGTCAGCCGCCGGGTAGTGCAGTTCTGCTCCACCAACCGTGTCACTCTACCGTGACCGGCTATATCGTCGAAAGCGGTGAGGAACTTCTCCTCCACCGGATGCACGTAGGTATCCTGTAGCCCGTCCAACAGCCTCCCGATGAGCGAACTCCCATTGCGTCCTGTCCCAAACAATCCTATCAGCATTTCATCATTCCTTGCCCCTCAAATTCGTTCACAGTGCACTCCATCTCTTCAAGCATCTGGGGAACGACCACCTCCGAACGGTAGTATTTCTGGAATGTCTCATACCCCCCGCGACCGATGTACTCCCTCAAGGCGATATCCCTGGCCACCCTGGCCACCAGAGCCGCAATCTCTTCCGCCGTATCCCCGAGCAAGGCATTGTAGCCATGCTCCAGTTCCGGCATCGACAATGCGCTGGAGGTATGGGCAATAACGCAGGCGCCCAGTGACCAAGCCAACAGGATGCGGGTATTCCCGACATTAAAACCATAAACGTTGGTCAGAACAAGAAATGCGCACGAACGTTGAATTTCGGTGTTCAAATCGTCCACCCACCCGCGTAACAGGATGTTGGGTTGCTTGAGCACTTCGGCCACTTTAGCACGGGGTCGGCCGCCCCCGAACACATCGATGACCAGCTTATCTCGCCCCAAGAGTACCCCCAGACGGGGGGCAAGTTCTGAACCCAGGAAATACAGGCCAAAGGTATTGCCTGTAGCGCCAAGGTTCCCCACACTGCCGCAGATGCGGAAAACATCTTCCTCATCTGCGCGCCTCCCGAATGTCGGCACCGCTTCGGCATCCGGCCACATGTTCTGAAGATATAGCGACCGGGGGTGTCCTTTCTCTGTGTAGTACTGCGCGTCGATCAAAGCATTGTTAGCAGTCGCCTCACATTGAGTCATCATTTTCAGATGCTGAATTTCCCGTGCTTGATTTAGTAATTTCAATATCTGAAGCTTGATTCGGTTGGCTATCCCCTGAACAGGCATATCAAACAGATCGGGGAAAAGTAATTGCGCTTCCTGTGGCTTATGATTGGGATTGCCGTAATAAACGAACCTAGGCACACTTGGAATATCGTAACTGGCCTCTAGTGCTTCCCAACTCCAAATCGACAGGATAATGTCGGGCCGCAGCCGCTCGACTTGGGACACCACCATTGACTTGGCCGCCATCGCGGGAAAGAAATAAGAATTAATCCAGCGCCGAAATCCCGGCAAGCTCCGGACGACTACCCATGCATGAGAGAGCTTTTTCACCAAGCTAGACCGTCGGGGCAAAATATCGCCCAGATAGATGGTGCTTAGCAGCCGCACACCAGACACACCTGAAAACTGCACTGCCGCACAGCGCTCTCGGTCGGCACTCGACTCGGACCAACCCTCACGAATCAGAATCTGCACGTCCACTTCATGCCCCGCCGCCGCCATCAGCCGAACCACTTCATGTGAAACAACCTCGATGGCTTCTCCCTTGTTGTAGGGAATGGCGGAAAGTAATAACAGAATTTTCATTCACTCAAACCGTTTATCATCGTTATTTGATTCTGCAGGGTAAAGTCCAGAAACATCATGGATATCCACGAACGCCCGCTTCTCCACAGCCAAACGTAATGTGGTCATTACTCTTTGCACCCTTAAACCATCATAAAAAGTGGGCAGTTCTGAGGATGGCTTACCCTGTACGGCGGAAACAAATTGTCGCGCCAAGCCCTGAAAAGGAATGCTACGGGTATCGGATTCCTGTTGCCTCGAGTCAGCAGGTTCAATCAATTCTGGTGCGGACTCCGGTCGATAATAAGTTAATCGGGCATCCTTACAACGGAATGGCGAGCGATGAATAAATTGGAGCACACCTTTGTCTCCATGCAATTCGATACGCATCCCTTCTCCAGCTGGCTGACAATTCGTCACCCGAACGCTTCCTACCGAGCCATTTTCAAGTTCGAGCAGCGCATCCACCACATCCTCGGCGGTTACTTCACGAACAGCACCACTGTAATCCAACCTTTGTGGAACCAACACCGCTGTGCGCCCCGCCACGCTTGTTACTGAGCTGCCAGTCAACCAAAGCAACAGGTCCACCACATGAGGTAGAAAGGCATTCACTACACCACCACCATTGGCTGCAGCATGCTGCCAAGACCATGGCCGCGTTGCGCTGGCCCGACCCGAGGTGAACCAAGCAAAATCAACCCGACGAACCTGGCCAATTCTTCCTGCAACCACTTGTGTATAAAGCTCGGAAATACCCGGTTCGAACCGAAACTGAAACCCCACTGCCCCCACTATACGAGCTTCCAAAGCCGCATCAAGCATGGCCACGGCATCTTCGGCACCCATTCCAAAAGGCTTTTCACATAAAACATGAATCCCACGCTGAGTCGCCTGAATAACAATTTCCTTCTGCGCAACTGGTGGGACGGCTACGCTCAGCGAATCTGGACGAACCTCATCAAGCATGTATTGCCAATTGGAGTAGGTTGCCACACCTTCCAAAGCAAGTCGCTTCGCTCTGCCAGAGCCCGAATCTGAAATAGCAACGACTTCAACATTGGGTAGCCCCGCAAAAGCCGGAAAATGAACATCAGCCCCGAAACCGGCGCCGATAATTGCGTGACGCACCGTTATCAGGGCTCCAACACTCGAACCGTTGGCAACGGCAGAACAATTTTCGAACGCAGCCCTTTGACTCGCAGCTTAGCAACAATAGGTTCCCAGTAATGCCAGGAAAGCATCACCGCATATTCAGGCTGCTCCTCGAGCATTCGCACTTCATCAACTATCTGGATATGCGACCCGGGCATGAATAAACCCAGTTTCAGAGAGGTGGATTGCTCAGCGATGTATGGCATCAAATCCGGATCAATATTACAGTAGCTTAGCAACGTACTTGCCCGGCCAGGACTCCCGATACCAACTAAACGTCCACCGTGGGCGCACACATCCACCACCAATTTCTGTAAATCTTTTTTGGAATCGCGAACTTGTTGTACAAAACGGTCAAAAACCGGGGTGTCATAGAGTCCCGCCTTCGTTTCTTCTTCCAGTAAACAGCTTACCGACTCGTTAACGTGTTGATTCTTGCCTTTCATGGCATATACTCGGATGGAACCGCCATAATTGGGTATTCTGTCTACATCGACCACAGTGAAGTCGTAGTAATCAAAGAGCCGAATGATGGAACGCATCGAATAATACTTCAGATGCTCGTGATAAACAGAGTCATACTGAACTGTATCAAGTAAGTCTGCCAAATAGTGCGACTCTGTTACAAACAAGCCGTCATTATCGAGTAGTATCTCTACCCCACGAATGAGGCTACCAAGCTTGGCAACATGAGCAAACATATTAGCCGCCGTAACCACCTTGGCTTTGCCATGCTTCGAAACAATACTTTTCGCCATCCCTTCGCCAAAAAATTCCTGGATGGTCTCGATCCCATTGTCGTTGGCAATTTTCGCAATATTTGTTGGTTCCACACCCAGCACACGCATGCCGGCATCCTTAAAACCACTCAACAGCGTTCCGTCATTGGAACCAATATCAATCGCGAGGCCTCCAGTAGCGATACCATAACGATCCATGATCGTCGGGCCAGTTGAGCGAAGATTGTTCACCAGAGAGGAGGTTATGCCGCTACGATAAGGGTATTCAGGGAAAAATAGCTCCTCCGGATTAACCACATAATCAATCTGAACCAAGCCGCAATCCGGGCAACGAACCAGATTCAACGGATATGTTTTTTCCGGTTGCTGAAGCTGCGCTGGCCAAAGCAACGAGTCGCAAGGGGCATGGTGACCAAGACTGATAACCGGTATTAATTCGGCAGCACTGCAAATCTGACAGCTGTTGATGTGCCCTGGGGACAAATCGTGACTAGGTTTTTCATTCATCGTTCGCATTCTCCAGATTTTTCGGTTACTCAAGTTTAGCCAAATAAAACTACAACCTGAGTCCGTGAAAAAGTTGCAGTCAAATTCCGCTTGTTTTTTAAACTAACATATTGATTTCAATCTAAATATGGTGCAATATACACCTGTTTGAAAAACTCACTCAGCAGGTGCAAAAAATGAAAAAGTTCATTATCGAGAGGTCCGAGGACGAATTCTACACCTCCCATTCCGGTCTGGCCTTGGTCGGCTTGGGGGTCAACCGCTTCACCAAACTGAGCGGGAGGCTGAAGAGAACCATGCCGGATACCAAAACCATCAGCAACATCGACGTTATCCGCAGCTATATCGGCTTGCTTGCGCTTGGCAAGAGCGACTACGAGGCCATCACCGACATGCGGGACGATCGGTTTTTCCACGAGTCAATGGGACTGAAAAGCATCCCCTCCGCCGAGACCCTGCGTCAACGGCTTGATGAGATTGCGAAGGATGCGCAGCCGCTTGTCTCTTCGACCTTCACCGAATTCATCCAGCGGGCCAAGGGAAAGGTGACACCATTGGCCAGCGGCCATGTGCCCCTGGATATCGATGTTTTCTGCATGGACAACTCCGGCACCAAGAAAGAGGGAGTCGCTTACACCTACCACGGCTATCACGGTTACGTACGCGCCGATTGCCGCCTATCTGGGCGCGGAAGGCTGGTGCCTCAACCTGGAGTTCCGGGAAGGCAGCCAGCACAGCCAGAAGAACTTCGCCCCGTTTTTGGAAGAATCTCTGGTGCGGGCCGGAGAGCTGACCAAAAGGCGGCTACTGCTCAGGCTCGATTCCGCCCACGATGCCATTGAAACCCGAACGGTAATAAGCGGCCACAAAAAAGTCGACTACATCCTGAAGTGGAACCCCCGCAAGCAAGATCGTCAGGCTCTGCTCGAACGGGGCCTGCGGGAAGGCACGGCCAGCACGCCCAGAGACGGCAAGCGGGTGGCCGTCTTCAGCTACAATCAGCTTGAGGAGCACGAGGGGCAAAAGTTCAGCAGCCGCCTGGTGGTCCGGGTAACGGAGCGCACCGTAGATCGTCACGGTCAGCGGCTGCTGGCTCCCGATATCGCGGGGGAAGGCTGGTGGACCTCGCTTTACCTGCCGGAACAGGAGATCATCGGGCTCTACAACGATCACGGCACCAGCGAACAGTTCCACAGTGAGTTCAAGACCGATATGGACCTGGAGCGGCTGCCGTCCGGCAAGTTCGCCACCAACGCCCTGATCATGGCCCTTGCCGGCCTGACCTACAACATTTTGCGCTTTATCGGCCAGCTTGGTCTGCTGGGAGACCATTCACCTGTTCGCCATGCCGCCAAGCGCCGGCGGATCAGGACGGTCATCCAAGAACTGATTTATCGGGCCGCCCGACTGGTTGAAACCGGCCACCGGCTGAAGCTGAGATTCAGCCGGCACTGCCAGGCCTATGGCGCTTTCCAGCAGGTTTATAGCTGTCTTGCCGCCGGATAGCTCGATACCTGGCAGCCGGGATCGTAATGGCGGCTACGGCCCAGCAGGATAATTGCGCCTGTTTTGAGCAGAAATGGACTGTTTTTTCAAAGATCGGGCAAAAAGACATAAGTGCCGGCTCTGTTTTTCTGCTATGGCAGGGGCGCTGATGTCAATTTTTCAAAAAACGCCCCCGCATTAGTGGGGGAGAACAGGGAGACTCACTGATTCAGGTACAACCTTCTCTCTAATTTCCTCTTCTACCTACCCTGGATTGGTGCAGATAAAAGACTGCGCTTCGTTTGTACTCACAAACTTTACAAAACGAAATTCAGGGTTTGCTTCACAAAATTCATGCCAAGCTCGCCGCTCACCATGATCAGGGTCTCCATAAAAACAATTCCAGTCATCAAAAACAATGACCGTCCCAATTTGAAGGAAGGGCCTAATAAACTGCAACACAGGGACAGTGCTTTTGTATAGATCACAATCAACGTATACGACCGCAGCCTTTTTGGGAAGAAATTGCTGTTGTAGTTGCGGCGTTAACGATTGATCGTAAAACCCCTTAACGGTCGTTAATCTATTCCTCGGCATGCCCGCCTTCGTAACAATCCGAATAAAATCTTCTTCCCTTGTTTCCAACTTACCTTTCTCCCAAATCGCCTGTTTATCAATGTCCTCTATATCCGGCAACCCCGCAAAAGAATCAAACGCCACAAAATCCCAACTAAAAAGATGCCGAAAGTGCGACCATGCCAACCGCATAGTGCGTGCCTCATGTGAGCCAAATTCAAAATAATAGCCATTAATTGGGCGATTGATATGAGCAAAACGCGCGATACTGAGAAACAAGTGCCGAAGATTTTGATGTGCAAACCCCATATACTCATCCTCCACCCATCGGCGGGCACGGTATTGTGACGTAAAGGGTATCCGTCGAAGTAATTGCCACACTATTTTTTTTGCATAAACCAAAATCAACATTTCACAAATCCTCAAGAAACCCGTTTGCCAAAGCCAGTCCGACTACAGCTACATGGTGAGCATTGGACAGACGGGATTCTTTTACTAAAATCTTAAATTCGGCTTTGTCAACGAACCGTCGCGCCAGCCCCACCTCTTTCTGCCAGCGGTCACCCACCGGAACAACTCCTTCTGCAATAAAGCAATGCAAGCGATTCATTAAACGCCCGGGATCCGGCCACAAGGTACCAAGAAACGTTAATTTGCCTCCAGTACACCCAACCTCTTCTTCAAGCTCGCGATATGCACATAGATCTGGATTTTCGCCTTCTTCCAACGTACCTCCGGGCAATTCCAGGGTAAACTCGCCGCAACCCGGTCGATACTGTTCAACCAGAGGGATTCTGCCGTCACTAGTGACGGCAAGCACTGACACATAGTCGGCTTGGGAAAGCGCGTGATAAACCTCCACACCCCGCTCGTCCCCCCATGACACAGATTTTTCAACCAACATCACCCAAGGTGAAAGTTTGTTTTCTTGAGTTTCCACTCCAGGACCGCTATCCATGACAGACATCTCCATATGTTAAACTCAGGCCATTCTGGTCATCGCAAGAATCGCCAAGAATATCACTTGGCTCATGCCAACCTTAACCCAATCAGCCCAGACAGCTTACTTAAAAGTAGTTTTTACGGTGCGCCCACGGTAATTTTTTCTGCGAAAATTACATTGAAAAACAACTTTTAAGTAAGCTGTCTGACCTAACCAGCAACTGCCCTCATTGGAGCGCTTTGCGGCCCGTAGCACCCCAGCGGCTCAAGACACAATTTTATTGTTGAATCTGCTCTTCTACCCGCAGAGCAATTTCGGTCGCCTGTATCTGCTGCCATAGTGGGATTGGCCATTCCCCGCCAGCAAGCACACAACCGGCAAATTCCACTAACTCCTGCTTTTGGCCTTTGTCCATCACCCTGGTTTTTAAACCTTTCTGGCGTGACCCGACAATTTCTAGCGTTTTGTAATCATCCATGAGCAACACCTTGCCATCCACATATATTTCCATGCGCTCTTTAGGGTGAGACTTGCTGCCCAGTGCCGTATAAGTCAGGGTTGCTACAGACCCATCCTCAAATTGCATGGATGCAACAAAATTATCGGATGCTCCGTAGTACCCCGTTGACGGATTAATGGCAAAGGCCGATATAGCTTTAACCCGAGCACCCGAAAGGAACGTAAATATATCATATATATGACAGGCCTCACCCAAATTTCGCCCTCCTCCCTCTCCCCCGTGTACCCAATTATCGAGGGGAACATGGCCCGCATTCATGCGGTAATTCATTATCATGGGATTGCTGCGCTCACTGACAATTTCATGTATCCGCTTAATATGAGGAGAAAAGCGACGATTGAATCCTGTAAGAAGTACGGGGCCATTCGGGTTTAATTGATAATAATCCAAAATCTCATCAACTTCGCTTTGCTTCAGTGCAAGTGGCTTTTCTACTATGACATGCTTACCTGCACGCAGCCCATTGAGAACAACAGATGCGTGCAGGTTATGTCTTGTAGCCACCAAAAGAACATCAACATCACGGTCATTCGTTATCTCAGATAAATCAGTAGTTGCATATGCGGCTCCGAACTGCTTGGCTGTTGTTTGAGCATTATGGCCTGTACGGCTCATTACAGCATGAAGCTTGAATTTCCCTGGAAGGCTTTCAATATTCGGCAAATGCATCCCTTTTGCGAATCCACCGGCACCGACCAAGGCAACCCGAAGAGCACCATTTTGCCTGGCATGCGCCGAGAGATTCGCAATTTTCCGGGTCTGGACATCCCGCTGCTCATCAACGGGATAGTGAAGAAGAACAATCAGGTCCCCATTACCATCTTTCAACTCGGCATATGCTTCGCTTGCCTGATCAACATCCACAACTTTTGAAATCAGCGGCATCACGTCAATGCGGCTTTCGGCCACAAGTCGCAAATATTCTGACATATTTCTATTTTCAGTCCATCTCACATAGGAAAGCGGATAATCATTGCCGCCCTCCTCATAACTGGGATCATAACGGCCTGGCCCATAAGAAGTAGATATCAGGAAATCCAGTTCTTTCTTGAATATATCCTCTCGATTAAGGTTTAGTCCTACGTCGCCAACCAGAACAACCCGCCCCTTCTTTCTGCACATCCGAAAGGCCTGCGACATTAAAGCACTATGAGACGAAGCCGCGGCAACCACAACACCATCAGCACCAAACCCTTCGGTCAACCGCATAACCTGCTCAATGGCTTCCTCATCATCCGGATGAAAAGCAACATCCGCCCCAAGCTGTAGAGCCAGTTGGATACGGTTTCTATCCAAATCCATCCCAATTACGCGGCATCCGTTCGCTTTAAGCAGCTGCGCGGTTATTTGACCAATTATGCCTAAGCCGATAACAACGAAAGACTCGCCCAGCGTAGGAGCAAGTCGACGAATTCCTTGCGTAGCAATCGCACCCAACGTAACCGTACTTGCTTTGGCAAAATCCATCCCTTCTGGAATTTTCACCGCAAGATTCTTTGGGATGCGAATGATTTCCGCATGATGCGCACACTGAGCTCCAGCGCACGCAACGGAATCCCCCACTCGCAAATCTGTAACCCCATCCCCCACTTCGAGTATTGTTCCTGCCGCCGAATAACCCAGCGCAGTTCCTGAAGTCAATTTTGTCTTAACCATTCTGTGAATACGCTTCAGCCCCTGCTCTTTCACCATTTTCAAAACCTGCCGAACTTCATCTGGATGCGCAAGCGCTCGTTTCCAGGTTGGCTCGCCACTCGACCTAACACCCGCCAATTCTGTCCCAATAGATACGCATGAATGGTCTACACGAACTAGAATTGTCCCCGCTTCTACAAGGGGAGATGGCACGCTTTCGACAATGACTTTGCCTTGTGTCAGCAACAGCTGTTTCATAATAAATCTTTCTCGCAGCTGTCTCTCAAAAAATCACAAAGAAAACTGTTATTCTCACGAAAACAGGTATCGCACAACATACCGCTAGAGCCTTCCATCAACATACTCTGCTTGTATGACATATTTTATGTCATACAAAACATGGGTTATCTTGCCAAAAGAACGGATGGTTTCGACTCCCATCCCCTTAAATTCCCTATGAGCCACAGCCACGATAATAGCGTCATATTTATTTTTTCTTAGATTATCAACCAGAGTAATGCCATATTCATTTTCCGCTTCAGCCTTATCAACCCAAGGATCGTAAACATCAACACGAGCGTTATAGTTTTTAAATTCTTTAATGATATCGACAACGCGCGTGTTGCGTATATCCGGACAATTCTCTTTGAAGGCAAGGCCCATAACAAGAATATTGGCGTCCACTACATGAATACGCTTCTGAGTCATAAGCTTAACCACCTGCTCAGCCACATAACTTCCCATGTTGTCATTTATACGCCGTCCAGACAAGATGATTTCAGGGAGGTATCCAACCGCCTGAGCCTTATGGGTAAGGTAATAGGGGTCTACACCGATGCAGTGACCGCCTACCAGACCTGGACGAAACGGCAAGAAATTCCACTTGGAACCAGCGGCCTCCAAAACCTCTTCCGTATCGATATCCAGACGATGAAAAATAATCGCCAACTCATTGACAAGAGCTATATTCAAATCTCTTTGGGTATTCTCAATAACCTTAGCAGCTTCCGCCACTTTAATTTTACTGACCTTATGTGTTCCGGCCGTGACAATGGATGCATAGAGAGCATCAATAAAATCCGCTGCTTCCGAGGTAGACCCAGATGTCACTTTCTTAGTGTTGGTAAGTCGATGCTCCTTGTCACCAGGATTGATACGTTCGGGACTATAACCAACAAAAAATCCTTCATCAGGCTGATCTTGGCCTTCTGGATGAGAGGGACTAAAAATGCATTTAATGCCGGACTCCCTCTCCAAAATGGGAACACAAATTTCTTCGGTACACCCCGGGTAGACGGTTGATTCATAAATAACTACATTATTTAGCTCCAACATTTGCCCAACGGTCCGGCTAGCAGCCTCAATGTAACTTAAATCAGGACGTTTATGTTCGTCAATGGGCGTTGGCACTGTGATGATGAACACATTACAGTCGCGAAGATCCCTAGGATCATTGGTGTATGAAAGCTGAATTGCCTCGCGCAATTCCGTCACATCAACTTCAAGTATACTATCTCGCCCTGTCTTGAGTTCCGCGATTCTCTTTTCACTGATATCGAATCCAACGACTCGTCTATTTTTACCAAATTCCACAGCAAGAGGAAGACCAACATATCCAAGACCGATAATAGCAATATTTAGATCACCATGTAGAATAGTCATGTTTTGCATTCCCATTTCACAAATATTTTCCGACGGTTAGAGATGCCACATGCCCCGAGTATCTATCACAATTTTCCCCGCTAACTCGCAAGGATCAATTTCTCGAAAAACGGCATGGTCCACCAGACCAACGATGATATCCGCTTTTTTTAGAGCGTCCATTAAGGGCACCAAATGAACATTGCATAACGCAAGTGTCGAAGGCAGTTTTTCAATATGGGGTTCCACCGCCCAAATATCACCCAAGTGCAAGGCGGCTAATTGCCGCACTATCTCCACTGATGGACTTTCGCGCAGATCATCCACATTCGCCTTGTAGGCGAGGCCAAGACATGCGATAGTCGGCGCTTTGAAACGAGCTGCATTTTCTTTAACCTTCTTCACGACAAAATCCGGCTTTGCGTCATTGATTTCGCGTGCAGTACGAATTAATTTAGCCTCTTCTGGTAGAGCATCAACAATAAACCAGGGGTCCACTGCGATGCAGTGTCCGCCGACACCTGGTCCGGGTTTAAGAATATTTACCCGTGGATGATGGTTGGCAAATTCTATAAGCTTCCATACATCGATCTTCAATCCTTCGCAAATAAGAGAGAGTTCATTGGCGAAAGCTATATTGACGTCGCGGTAGGTGTTTTCCACGAGTTTTGCTAACTCCGCCGTACGACTATCCGTTATGAGTACTGTACCAGAAACGAATTGTTTATAAAAACCCTTGGCCACCTCCGTCGAGGGCTCATTAATCCCACCCACAATACGGTCATTCTCCACGAGTTCTTTCAGTATCTGGCCAGGCAAAACGCGCTCTGGGCAATGAGCGATAAAAAGTTGGAAGTCTGTTCCGGAGCCAATCACCATGGGGGATAAATTGGGAATCCGCAAATCTGGCCGAAGTTCTTGAATCCACCCCGCTACCTTTTCCGTAGTCCCAACCGGACAGGTAGATTCAAGTATCACAAGATTTCCGGGGCTTAGGCACGGAGCAATTGAACGGGTAGCTGCCTCGACGTAGCTAATATCAGGTACATGGTCATCCTTAAACGGGGTAGGAACGGCAAGAATAAAAACATCCGCAGGCACAGGGTCCATAGAGGCCTTGAGCCGACCACTCTGGACCGCAGATTTAACAAGGACATCCAGATCTGGCTCCACAATGTGGATCTTCCCTGCATTGATGATTTCGACAATCTTAGAACTTATGTCTACACCATGTACCGCGAAACCTTTAGTTGCAAGGAGGCTTGCCGTTGGGAGGCCAATGTAGCCGAGCCCAACCACGCATATCTTATTAAATTCAGATATCATCACTATTGTCTCATAAGGAAGTGGCCGCCAATCGTAAGACCGCTTGACGGCAAAAATAATGTGAAATTTTTATTGATTTTCATGCCACCAGTTTTTGCCGTTCCAGACCGAGGGACTCTCCATGGAATACCTCCTCCGGGTCAAATCGCCAATGCTGGACTTGGGCCGGGCGTTGTTGTAGTCGCTGATCTTAAAATTTCCTTTAATATCCGCTGCGAAGCGTTACCATCTCCATACGGGTTGTGAGCACGGGCCATCGATTCATAGAGTTTTTTATCATCAAGAAGTCTCACAGCTTCACTGAAAATGCGCTTCTCATCCGTCCCAACCAGCCTTACGGTTCCCGCTTCAACTGCTTCAGGACGCTCTGTAATCTCTCGCGTCACTAATACCGGCTTACCCAAAGATGGTGCCTCTTCTTGGATGCCTCCAGAGTCGGTAATAATCAAGAAGGCGCGGTCCAAAAGCCTGATGAAAGGAAGATAATCCAGCGGTTCAAGCAAATGAATGTTTTCATAACCTGCGAGGATAGCCTGAACTGGACGCTGAACGTTTGGATTGAGGTGCACGGGGTAAACAACCTGAACATCCTCCCGCCCTGCCAACTGCCGAAGCGCCCGACAAATGGCTTCAAAACCATCACCAAAATTTTCCCTTCTATGACCGGTAACAACGATCAGTTTTTTATTCGGGTTCAGAAATTTGAATTTCAGATCCAATTTATCTCGCAGAGGCTTATCTTCCTCAATTATGTGCACCACTTCAAATAATGCATCAACCACCGTATTGCCAGTGACAAAAACATTGTCCGAAGACAACCCCTCCAGCAAGAGATTGTTTCGCGCCGACTGAGTCGGCGCGAAATGATAAGTTGCCAACCTTCCGGTTAATCGACGGTTCATTTCTTCCGGCCAAGGCGCATAACGGTTTCCCGTCCGAAGTCCAGCCTCAACATGTCCAACGGGGATACGCTCATAGAAAGCGGCCAGAGCCCCGGCAAAAGTTGTAGTCGTATCACCGTGGACAAGAACTATATCAGGCCGCCACTCCCTTAGCACCTTTCTGAGTCCCTGAAGCACCCGGCTGGTAATATCAGTCAAATCTTGACCATTGCTCATAATATCCAGATCCCAATCCGGAGTGATCGCAAAAAGGGACAGCACTTGGTCAAGCATTTGGCGGTGCTGAGCTGTGACACATACACGTATCTCGCAACAGTGTGCCTCTTTTTTTGCCGCGTTAACAACAGGAGCCATTTTAATAGCTTCTGGGCGTGTTCCAAAAACAGTTAAAATACGCATTTACCGCCTCTCCCTGCTCGGTTTTTGTCCATTACCACTGTCTTATTCCAGATAATCCAGGACTGAAAACCGTGTCTTTTAACTAGTGTCATGTCACGCGTTAAATGTCGGATACAACCGTTTGAGCTTAATCCGTGCGTCTTCTGTCTTGAATTGCCAGTTCACCTTGGCGTGAATCTGGTCGCGGTGAGCTTGCCAAGCGGCAACTTCCTCACAAACCTCTTCCATACTGCCGATGCGCCGATCAAGGCACTGACTGATCAGCACGTTGAGTTCGATCTCCGCAACGTTGAGCCAACTACCGTGCTTCGGCGAGTAGACGAATCCAAAGCGGTCCCAGAGCACCTTCGCTTGGTCAGGGGGAAACGCCTGGTATAGTGCGCCCGGACTATGGGTATTCAGATTGTCCATCACCAGCGTGATCTTATGTGCATCAGGGTAGCGTTCGGCAATGTCCTGGAGGAAGCGTGCCCAGTCCACCTTGGTCTTGCATGCCGTCACCTTGGTCATCCGCCTTCCGGCCAACGGTTCGCTCGCCATGAATATATTACAGACTCCGCATCGTTCGTATTCGTAATCGTGCCGTTCGAGCTGGCCAGGACAAGCCGGAACCGGTGTGCGCGTTTCACGGATGAGTTGTCGCGGCGTTTCGTCCATGCAAACCACGGGGATGTCCATGTTATAAGGCCGACGGCACACGTCGAGAACCCGTTCCATTGCAGCAACAAACTCTGCATTGGCTTCGGGAGGGATTACCCAGCCAACTTTCCGCCACGGTTTGATTTCGTTTTTTTAGGACTCGGCGCACCGTCTCGTAGGAAACACGGTCGATGTACTCAAGCTCCACCGCACGATCAGCCCGCAAGCGTAGCGACCATCGGGCGAAACCTTTCGGAGGCGCACCGCAACTCATGGCGACCAAATGAGCCTCGAACTCGCCATCGGCCTTGCGCTCGTAGTTGCGCTGGCCCTGCCGTCCACCTAATGCCACCTCCAGTCCCTCCTCGACAAAGCGCTTCTTGACCCGGTCAACCTTGCGCATACTGATCCGCAAGATATTCGCCACGTCTTCTCCCTTGGTACGATGTTCGTTGAATTCACCTTCGTCGCAGTTCAACAAAATTAGCGCGTTAATCACCTTCTGGGACTGGTGGGAGCCTTTATGTGTAATAGCCGTCAAGTCTTCCCGCTCACTCGCCAGCAGCGTCACTTTGTAAAGTTTCATTGGGGAGCCCTCGTCGTCTTGTTTTGAAGTAGATGACGACAGATCAAGCGTGACGTGACACTAGACATAGAGTTCGCCACAGCATGGGGAGATCGGAACTAAAAAGTGTAGTTTTCTTAGTTAGGCCGCATATCAACATTTCCCCCCACATTGTAATAGCCTCCAGAGCTTCAATCATCTTCAAGAACGAAAGTACGTTTCGGAAACCACTCCTCTCTCCCGTAACATATCCACCACCTTTACGACACAGTCCAACAGTACTTCCTTGTCGGTTTCAAGGCGGAGAGCAGGACGTTCCGGCGCTTCGTATGGAGAAGAAATACCGGTATAATCCTTGATCAGTCCGGTCCTAGCCTTCTTATATAGCCCCTTGACATCCCGCTGTTCACAAATTTCCAAAGAACAGTCACAATGTATTTCCGTAAAGTTATCAGCCCCGACAATGGCCCTGACCTTCTGTCGGTCATCACGCATGGGGGAGATAAAGGCGCATAAGGCTATGACTCCGGCATCAAGAAAAAGCCTGACCATTTCGGCAATCCGGCGGATGTTCTCGCTCCGGTCTTCGATGCTGAATCCCAATTCGGAACACAACCCGTGGCGGACATTGTCGCCGTCGAAAACAAAGGTTCGGCACCCCACGCCATGGAGTTGCTCTTCCACGGCATGGGCAAGTGTGGACTTGCCGGAACCAGAAAACCCCGTAAACCAGACTGCATGGGCACGATGCCCATTCAGCAGTTCGCGTCTTTCTCGAGTAACTGTGACATGATGCCAGACAACGTTGTTCCTTGTATCCATAAAAAGCACCCGTGACCCTAACAAGAAAATGGTTTCCGGACATGCTACCGCCCTTCGGGTGAACGCCTATTCAACCGTTGCCCCGGTATACATGACATTTTCAGCCAGTGTCAAACAAAAACGGGGGTTGATCAAAAATGATAGAATAGCCTAAACGCCTTATTGCCGTTGCACCCTATCAAGAGAAAGCGTGGCCTTTACCTGGCGATTGAGAAAACTCAAAAGCACCACCACATTCTCCTCGCCGGAGAATGAGTAAAACAACCCCTGGGCAGAGGTATCATCAAGCTGCACCGCGACAGCCACGCCCGGAGTCAGTCCCTTTTTCTGTAGGTCCACCAAGGGCACAGCCCCACCCGCATCTTCTTTGGCCTGCAGATCGTCGATAATCCAGTCCGGCACCGGGACATACTGGTCGCCGAAGCATATCGGTCCGAGGGCGCCACGGGTGGAGGAGATCGCCACCCAGTTCCGTTCGGCTGGCGCGAGATGCAAAAAGAGATAGCCGGGAAAAAAGGGCTTGAGTTTCTCCTCTGTCCGTCGGGCATGCCGGACAATGGTCCGCATCATGGGCAGATAGACCACATACCCCTGCCACTCGTAATGCAGTTTGGCAACCTGTTCCTGTTGGGGTTTGGTGCGGATGGCGAACCACTCTCGGGATACGCTCTGTTTCATGGAAAATGGATGAGAAAAATGGTCAAAAGACTGCCCAGCATCAGGCATAGCAGAGAATTTTGCATTTTCACCTTGCCTCAAACGGCCCAGCCGAATCTTTTCCCGGCAAAACTGGAGGAGAGGGTGGGATTCGAACCCACGGACCTGGTCTCCCAGGTCAAGCGATTTCGAGTCGCTCCCGATCGGCCACTCTGGCACCTCTCCGTTTCACATACAGTGTTGCGACTGACGCCGCTGCTGCTTTTCACTTTGTGACTACCCCGTTCCTTCTTTCCCGGAAAAAATTCTTGAGCAGGGCAGCGCTCTCTGCCTCCAGCAGACCGCCTTCCACGTCCAGCAGGTGGTTGAGCCGTGTGTCCTGCCCGACCTGAAAAAGAGAGACCACCCCGCCGGCCTTGGGGTCGATTGCGCCATAGATCAGGCGGCTCACCCGGGCGTGCACCAAGGCACCAGCGCACATCACACAGGGCTCCAGAGTAACATAGAGGGTGGTGCCGGGCAAACGATAATTACCCTGCACCCTCCCCGCCTGCCGAAGCACCAGCATTTCCGCGTGTGCTCCTGGGTCGCACAACTCGATGGTGCGGTTGCCATTTCTGGCGATGATCCGCCCATCGCTGTCCACCAGCACCGCGCCGATGGGCACTTCACCCCGCTCCGCCGCTAGCCGCGCCTCGGTGAGGGCGATCTCCATGTACTGCTCCGGGAAGCCCATGGCTAATGAATCCGGCACGCTACTCGCTTTCCGAAGTACGCTTGAGCCGGTTGGCCCGGTTGGCAGCCTCCCAGCCGGCCACACACCCCTCGCCCGCCGCCTTGGCCATCTGCCAGGGAGGCCCGGCGATGTCGCCCGCCGCGTAAATGCCGGGGATATTGGTTTCCTGCTTCTTGTTGGTTTCGATAAAAGAGAAGGTGTCCGTGTCGAGCATAACGCCGATGCTGGTGGCGAGCTCCATGGCGCCCTTGGCCCCGAGTTCGACAAAAACTCCGTCCACCGCAAGGGTCTCGCCGTTGTCCAGGACAAGACCGTTCACCGCTTTTTCGCCGACAATCTCCTTGGGCCAGGCGCCCTTGTGCACCACCACGGAGCTGGCGCCCAGCTTTTCGCCAAGCTCCTTGGTGACCGTCATATCCTTGCTTACCAAATGGACCTCGGAGGCATATTTGGTAAGGGTCAGGGCTCCGTCCACCGCAGCGGATTCGTTGCCCACCACCGCCACCTTGGCGTTGCGATAGAAATTGGCGTCGCAATCCACACAGTAGCTGACCCCACGGCCCAGCAACTCCTTCTCGCCCGGCACCCTTAGCTTTTTGCGCGAGGTGCCGGTGGCGAGGATCAGGGTGCGGGCCGTGACCTGCCGCCCGCTTTCCACATTGACCGTGAACAGTTCGCCGTCCTGGCCAAGATGCAGAACATCCTCCGGCCATACCTCCGCACCGAAACGGGTGACCTGGCCCAGGGCGGTCCGCAACAACTCCGCCCCCCCGGTAACACCGTCGACACAAAGATAATTTTCAACATGGGCCGAGTAAATACTGCTGTTTTCCACCCGACCCAGAACAAGCACCGAAGCCTTTTTCCGGACTGCATGCACGGCAGCCTGCAACCCTGCCGGGCCGGCGCCGATAATCACCACGTCTGTTACCTGCTCAACCATTTCAGGCCTCCCCTTCTCTCACAGGATAAAATAAGCAAGCGCGTACGGCGGCTGGAGCAGACATTGCCGATCACCGTTCTGTACAGATGGAAACGGAGTAACCGTTTGCCTTTAGCAAGGCATTACGCCGGGCTTCTTGAAGATCATGCGCTACCATTTCGGAGCACATCTCCTGCACCGTAATTTCCGGCACCCACCCGAGCTTTTCCTTCGCCTTGCGTGGATCGCCCAACAGGGTTTCTACCTCAGCCGGCCGGAAGTAGCGCGGATCAACGCGGACAATGATGTCCCCAACCTTGAGCGCCGGGGCCTTGTCGCCGGCAATGGCTTTCACCACGGCATACTCCTCCAAGCCATTGCCGACAAACTCAAGGGTAAGACCCAGTTCGGCCGCCGACCAGATAACAAACTGACGCACACTGTATTGCACGCCGGTGGCAATCACAAAATCTTCGGGCTGTTCCTGCTGCAACATCAGCCACTGCATCATGACATAGTCCTTGGCATGCCCCCAATCCCGCAGAGCGTCCATATTCCCCAGATAAAGACATTGCTCCAGCCCATGCGCCATGTTGGCCAGACCACGGGTGATTTTCCGAGTCACAAAGGTTTCTCCGCGACGTGGAGATTCGTGGTTGAAGAGAATACCGTTGCAGGCGTAGATCCCATAGGCTTCGCGGTAGTTCACTGTAATCCAATAAGCGTAGAGTTTTGCCGCCGCATAAGGGCTACGCGGGTAAAAGGGTGTGGTTTCCTTCTGCGGGGTTTCCTGCACCAGGCCGTAAAGCTCGGAGGTCGAGGCTTGATAGAAACGGGTTTTCTTTTCCAAGCCGAGGAGTCGAATGGATTCCAGCAACCTCAAGGTGCCCATGGCAACCACGTCAGCCGTGTATTCCGGGGCTTCAAAGCTGACCGCCACATGCGATTGCGCCGCCAGGTTGTATACCTCGTCGGGCTGGACTTCCTGCAGGATGCGGGTCAGGTTGGAGGAATCCGTCACATCGCCGTAATGAAGCCTAAAATTGGCATCTTGCACATGTGGATCTTGATAAATGTGATCCACTCGCTGGGTGTTGAACGATGAGGCGCGACGTTTGATGCCGTGGACCTCGTAACCCTTCTCAAGGAGAAATTCAGCAAGGTAGGAGCCGTCTTGTCCGGTGATGCCAGTAATCAGTGCTTTTCTCATTTAATCACCACGTCTGTTATCTGTTCAATCATTTCCGGTCTCCCTTTCTTTAAAAATCTTCGAAATGCAGTGCACATTATATAGCGATTTTTTCAAGGGAAGGCCACCCATTTTCCACAGGAAAATACGGCGTGGACAGGAAATCCGAATCTGTGTAAGATTTAACAATTCGTCTCGATTTTACTCTTTTTGAACGGCTTCTGAAAAATGCGCTATATCGCTGACCTGCACATCCATTCCCCCTTCTCCCGCGCAACCAGCAAGGCCGGCAACCTGCAAGGGCTGGCCGCCTGGGCTCACGTCAAGGGCATCCATCTGCTCGGCACCGGCGACTTCACCCATCCCGGCTGGTTCAGTCAGCTCAAGGAACAGCTTGCCCCTGCCGAACCGGGATTCTTCAAGCTCAAGAACGAAGCAATCCCCCCCGCCTTGCCGCAGGCAACACCGGCTGCGCTTCCCATTCGTTTTCTGCTCACCGCCGAGATCAGCTCCATCTACAAACGTCACGGCGCGGTGCGCAAGGTGCACAACCTGCTCTACGTGCCCGATTTCGCCTCGGCGGAACGGATCAACTCCGTCCTGGCCGGCATCGGCAACATCGAATCCGACGGCCGCCCCATCCTGGGCCTTGACTCCCGCGATCTGCTCGAAATCCTGCTCGAAAAGGCGCCCGAGGGTTTTCTGGTCCCAGCCCACATCTGGACGCCGTGGTTTTCCCTGTTCGGTTCACGCTCCGGTTTTAACACCATCGAGGAATGCTACGGCGATCTCAGCGCCCATGTCTTTGCCCTGGAAACCGGTCTCTCCTCGGACCCGGACATGAACCGGCTCATCCCTGCCCTGGACCGCTTCGCCCTGATCTCCAATTCCGATTGCCATTCTCCCGGCAAGTTGGGCCGGGAAGCCAACATCTTCAACACCGGCTTCAGCTTTGTCGGTTTGCGCGAGGCCCTGAAAAATCCCCTGAGCGGCACCTTTGCCGGGACGATCGAATTCTATCCGGAAGAAGGAAAATACCATTGCGACGGCCACCGGAACTGCCGGGTTTGCCTTGAGCCTGCCGAAACCAGAAAGATCGGGGCGATCTGCCCGGTCTGCGGCAAGCCCCTCACCGTGGGGGTGCTGCACCGGGTCATGGAGCTGGCCGAGCGGACAGAGCCGCACTACCCGCCGGGCTCACCTGCGGTGCACAGCCTTATCCCGCTGCCCGAGGTATTGGGTGAGATTCTCGGCGCCGGCCCGGCCACCAAGGGGGTAATGGCCCTGTACGCCAAGGTCATCGACCGTTTCGGTTCGGAGTTCACCCTGCTGCTCGACACGCCCATCGAAGAAATAAACCAAATGTCCCCGGTGCTGGGCGAGGCGGTGGCCCGCATCCGCACGGGCCGGGTCATCCGTACCCCCGGCTACGATGGGGAATTTGGGGTGATCCGGGTCTTCGGGGACGGAGAGCGGGAGGAGCTGGCCGGACAGATCAGTCTGTTTGCCGGAAAAAAGACCGCCCCGCCCGCGACAAAACAGGGCCGCGGCCCGCTCCCCCTTGAAAAGAAACCCGCTTTGCCGGACGATAAGCCCCGGCCCCCACGAAAGCCCAACCCGGAGCAACTGGCCGCCATCACCAGCAGAGCCGAGACCATTTTGGTGGCTGCCGGCCCCGGCACCGGCAAAACTTTTACTTTGGTGGCCAGAATCGAACATCTGCTGACCGCGGAAAACGCCCGGCCGGAAGGAATGGTGGCCATCACCTTCACCAACCGGGCAGCCCGGGAGATGCAAGAGCGTCTGAACCGGGATCTCGGCGGCGAGGCTGCCCGGGCCATCTTCGTGGGCACCTTCCACGCCTATTGCCTGGCCCTGTTGCGCAAGGAAAACCCCGACCTCACGGTCATCGGCGAGGACGAGCGCGACCTGTATCTGCGCAAGGTTTTCCCGGATGTATCCCGGGCCGAACACCATATCCTCAAAAAACAACTGGCCGGCTACGTTGATCAGCTCAACCGGGGGACATTGCCGGCCGAAGCCGCGCTGCCGGACCTTCTTGACCGCTATCTTGCCTCGCTTACGCCGAACAAAGCCATTGACCTTGACCTGGTCATCCCCCGATGCGTGGAACGCCTGAGTTGCGAGCCCGCCTTTGGAGGACAGGTCTCCGGCCAAGTGGCCCATCTCTTTGTCGACGAATTCCAGGACCTCAACCATCCCCAGTACCAGTTGGTTCTGTTACTCGGCAGGCAGGCGCGGGTATTTGCCATCGGCGATCCCAACCAGGCGATTTACGGCTTTCGCGGCAGCGATCTCACCCTGTTCCAGCAATTCCGGGAAAGACCGGGCGTCACCACCCTGCCCCTGATCCGCAACTACCGTTCAGCCCCGGCCATTATCGATGGCGCGGCAGCCCTCATTCGCCGGAACCGGCAGAGCGGCGACACCCAGCTTGTTCCCGAAAGCACCAGCTCGGCGTCCATCGAATGGCATCAAGCGCCAAGCGCCCAGGCCGAGGCGGAGTTTATCGTGCACCGCATCGAAGAAGGGGTGGGCGGCCTCAGCAGCCTTTCCCGGCAAACGGGCCGAGGCGGCGGCCATGCCCCGGCCCGGAGCTTTGCCGATTTCGCCGTGCTCTACCGGCTCAGCCAGATGGCGGAGCCCATTGCCGAAGCCTTGCACCGCAAGGGCATCCCCTTCCAGCTTGTCGGCGCCACTCCTTTTTACCTCAAGCCCGCCCTGAAACCCGCCTACCATCTCCTGTTGGCCAGCGCGCCGGATGCGGGCCTGATCGAGCATCTTCTGCTGATCGCAGATCTTCCCGGGGTCGGAGAGGCAACCATTGCCCTTATCGAGAAGGAACTCCCCTTGCGCTGCCCTGATTTTTACGAGGGAGCGCTCGCCCTTTCCCTGCCAGCCGGCGCGGCAACAAGCCTCCGGCAGCTAGGCGAAATTATCGGAAAATTCCGCCGGGCGGCGGAGCATGGCCTTGCCCACCCCCTGGCCGAAGCCATGCCCGCATTGGGCATCGATCCCCCGGAAGCGGAGGCCAAACGGTTGCTCGAGCTGGCCAACGCCTTTGGCAACGATCTCCAGGCCTTTTGCGCACATCTCCGGCAAAATGCCCAGGCCACCGCCTACGATGAACGGGCCGAGGCCGTGGCCCTCATGACCATGCATGGCGCCAAGGGGCTGGAGTTTCCGGTGGTCTTTCTGGCCGGGATGGAAGAGGAGATCCTCCCCTGCACCATTGCCAATCTGCACTCCAACGTGGAAGAAGAACGCCGCCTCCTCTATGTGGCCATGACCAGGGCGCAGGAGAGCCTGATTCTAAGCGGTGCCGCAAGCCGCACCGTCTTCAACCGTACAACCGGCCACCGCCCCTCCCGCTTTATCCAGGAAATCCCGGCATCCCTGCTGAGCGAGGTTGAACACTCCCTGGCCAAGCGGCGGAATGCCGGCGGGAGACAACTGCAACTTTTTTAGGGGAGTGGTTGCGCACTCTGTTTTTTCGCTCCATCTTGGCAAAACCCTTATCACAAACCGGAGTCCCATGAAAAATCAGGACAGACCCGCGCCCAGGACCATCCGGATCGGCGCGGCAAACATCGGCCTGATCGGCCTTGATCAGGCCCTGAGCACGGCGCTGACCGGGCAGATGCCGGAAGAGAAGGCGGTGGATTTCCTTTTCGGCGCCATTGCCAAGGAAAACTACGTCCCGGCGACGGCGGAACCGGCCTACCGCGAGGCATTACGAGCCGAATATCGACGCCGCCAGGGGATACAGACCGTTGCGCCGGAAATCCTCACCATCCGGGTGCTAGGCTCCGGCTGCGTGACCTGCAACACCCTCAGCGCCATGCTCTATGAATCCCTGCAGAAATTCGGCCTGGCCGCCGACATGGAATCGGTGCATGATCTGGATGAGATCTGGCGCTTCGGGGTCACCAAAACCCCGGCCCTGATCATCAACAGCACGGTGAAATGCGCCGGGCGCATGCCATCCCCGGCGGAGGTCGAGGCATGGGTTAGGGAAGAGAGTGAAAAACTGAGAATGAAGATTGCAGGATAAAACATTTTTCCCGAGATACCCTTCCCGGCACCCATCCATCGAGGCCACCATGAACCTTTCCCAAAGAATGGCATCCGCTGAAACCCGGATCACCAAGGCGGTTTTCCCCAACACCACCAACCACTACGCAACCCTGTTCGGCGGCACCGCCCTGCAGTGGATGGACGAAGCGGCCTTTATCACCGCAACCCGCTTTTCCCGGCAAAAAACCGTCACGGTCTGTTCGGATCGCATCGATTTCAAGACCCCGATCCCGGCGGGAACCTTTGTCGAACTGGTCGGCCAGGTGGTCAAGGTCGGCAACACCAGCATCCAGGTCCGGGTAACCGTGTACCTCGAACAGATGTACGACGAGAGCAGGGAAAAGGCCATCGAGGGACTTTTCACCTTTGTCGCGGTTGACGATGCCATGCGCCCGATTCCGGTGAAGAAATAATGCCCGCCTTGCCCGGCCGAAACAGATCGTAAAAATTTCCGCCACGACCACTTTATTTTTTGATTCACCCCGGAGAATCTGTATACTATGAAATAAGAGCTTCGATCCGGTTGTTGCCCCTACGGCAATCATCACACGATGCAGAGGTCAGCCATGCCCCTCTCCAATTTCCCCCAGGCGGAAATGCGTTTTGAACTCCAGGTGTACCAGCGCCCCAGCGACGAAAAACGGCTGCGCGACACCCACATCGCTTTTTCCGGCGCCCCTCAAAAACATCCGAACAACCCGCAGAAGATCTGCCTGGTTGTCGATCCCTACAGCGAAAACACCTTTTATTACGAATTCAACACCCAGGATATCTCCTATGTTGAAGAACTGGCCAACATCGTCACCATGGACGGCGAGGTGGTTCCCATGGCCAAAATCTGGGTGAAAAAGAAAAGCATCGCCATACGCAGCACCCCTTTTGTGGTGGAAAGCACCAGGCGGTGAGGCATAAGCCGGACATGGTTGCCTTACCCCGTAATCCGTTACCAAGAGCTGCCACCCGGATTCCCGCCCCTGGCGCGGACCATGGTTTTCCCTGAGAACCGGAACCACCCCGAACTGGTTCAACATCTTTTTCCAGAGGAGGCTCGGCCATGAACGACATCAAAAAAATTCTGGTCCCCACGGATTTCTCCGAACATTCAAACAGGGTTCTGCAATCCGCCGTCATGATCGCGCGCAAGTTCGAGGCAGCCATCGAGGTGGTTTTTGTGGTGGAGAGCCTTGACGCCTATGCCGGTTTTGCAGTGCCCCACCTGCCCTTGGAAAACCTGGAAAAAGATCTGCTCGAACGAGCCAGGCGCAAGATGGCGGAATTCGTCGACGAAAACATGGCGCATGATATCCCCCATGCAAGCGCGGTGCTCAACGGCAATGTCCCCGGCGAGATCGTCCGCCACGCCAAGACCACAGGCTGCGACATGATCATGATCGGCACCCAAACCTGTAGAGGGACGGAAAAAGCCCTGTTCGGCAGCGTTACCGAGCGGGTGATCAAAACCGCCCACTGCCCTGTGCTCAGCATGAACCCTTGCATGTAACAGTCCGGATTCCCGGCATCGCTCTCAACATCCACGGAGGTTTCCCATGAAAATGCTCGACATCAAAGCAAAGGCGAAAGATCTTGGTATCAGGCCAGGCAAGATGAAAAAAGAGGAGCTCATCCGCGCCATCCAGGAAAGAGAAGGCAATTTCCCCTGCTTCGGCTCGGCCATGGAGCACTGCAGCCAGGAAGACTGCTGCTGGCGAGAGGATTGCATGCCCATGTAACAAACACCCAGCCCGCCGGAAAACCCCATGCCGACCGACACTGAACCCATTGAAGGCAACTGGTACGAGGCCATCGAGGATGGCGCCCGCTTCGTCGTGGTTACCGTTGACGAGGAGGAGGGGCTGATCGAGCTCCAGCATGACGATGGGGCAACGGAAGAAATCACCTTCGAAGCCTGGCATGAGGCAGATCTTACCGCCATTGCCCCGCCGGACGAAGTGGGGGTGTTCGATGACCTGGCTGACCAGGACGATGAGACACAGGAGTGGGGCCAGACTGAAAATCAGGAGGATGACGATTGGGGGGAGCCTTTACCCGAGATCGAGGAGTAATCGACGTCAGGGGGAGCTTGCAGCCCTCAGCCCCCCACCTTCCCCAAGGTGAAAACCTTCTCGATGCTCTCCCGCAGAGTATCCCTGGTAAAGGGCTTGACCACGTAATCGCTGACCTGGGCCCGAATCGCTTCGAGAATCAGATGCGGCTGCGCCTCGGCCGTTACCATGATAAAAGGGATGTCCTTGGTGGCCTCATTCTTCCGGACATTGCGCAACACCTCAATGCCGTGCATTACTTGCATGCACCAGTCGGAGAAAATAAGATCAACCTGTTCTTCCTCAAGAATCCGCAGCGCCTTTTTCCCGTTGTCCGCCTCAAGGATATTGGAATAGCCCAACGCCCGCAGATGATTGATGATAATGCGGCGCATGACCAGCGAATCATCAACCACCAGCACCTTCATGTTCGGATCGGGTTCCATCATCTCATAACACATGCCATGTGACGGCGTTTCGCCAGGTTATCCTGCAAGCGGAACTCCTGCAATGCTCCTGATTTTCCGATTATAGCGGAGGTTCCCGAGGAATCAAAGCAATTCATGGGATAAATCCCCGCTCGCAGACGGAGAGAGACCCACAAAAAAAAGGAACCAGCTTTTCGGCTGATTCCTTATGGTTTCTGGTGGGCGGAGCGGGGATCGAACCCACGACCTTTGGCTTCGGAGGCCAACACTCTATCCAACTGAGCTACCCGCCCTCGGGTTTTTATGTACAGTGGCAACCTACTTACCATGTATCGCTTTTTCAGTAAAGCCATTTTCACCGGTCGCACGAGGGTGCAGACTTACGACCAGAATCCTTCTGGCGCTGGGGCCGATGGCTGCCCGCTGGTCAGGGCGCACCCCGAGAATGGCGACGATCCCCTCTTGGTCGGCCAGGATAGGTATCCGCGTCCGCTGTGCCACGGGGATCTTTTGGTCGGTGAAAAAATCGCCGACCTTTTTTGAACCCGGCGCCCCCAGGGGATGAAACCGGTCTCCCTCCCGGAAAGAGCGAACCACCAAAGGAAAACAAATCTTATCGGCATCGCAGAAGATGATCTTTGGACCCTGCGCCTCCCAACCGTTGGGAAGCGCATCCAGAAAACGGAGGATGACCGTTACCCCCAGGGGTTCGAGGAGACATTCACCCGGACCGGAAAGCTCTTGAAAAAAAGATCCCTCCCCCCCCGGTTCCGAGAGATTGCCGCGCACAGCCTGGCGCCCCTGGGGATAGCGAAAACACACCCGCCCTTCTGCCTTGACAACCCGCAGGCCACGGGCCAGATGCAATCCTGCGCCTTCTGCCCCGGTTTCGATCAGGGAAAGCAGTTGGGCAATCTGCCGAAACGATGGCCGGCAGTCCATGCGCCAGCAGGCTGATTCCAGGATGCGCCGCCGAATGGCCAGGGGTTGGGACAAAAAATCCGCTACCTGAATCGTCAGCCCTCCAGGTTCGCCGCCCTCCTCGACAACCACCTCGGCATAGGCCTGGCCGGCCATTCCGGCCAGCAATTCTTCTTCCCCCTGCAAAATCTCCGCTGTTTCCCGCAGGGAATTGCCGATATTGGGATTGAAATGGGCCTGCAGATAGGGCAACAGATCGAGCCGGATCCGGTTGCGCAGATAAATCCGCTGGAGGTTGGAGCTGTCGAGGCAATAGGGGATGTTTTCTTCGGCAAGATAGCCAAGAATCTCTTCCTTGGCTATGCCCAGCAAAGGTCGGACAACCAGGCCATCACGCATCCTGGCCATGCCGGTCAACCCCGCGCGGCCGGTGCCCCGGATAAGCCGGAGCAGGATCTCCTCGGCCTGGTCATCCGCCGTGTGGGCCACGGCAATCTTGGTGCCCCGATGGCGCGCTGCCACCTCCGCTAAGAATTCGTAGCGCAGATTGCGGGCCGCATGCTCGCGGCTCAGTCCCTGCTCCCTGGCGCAGAGAGCAACCTCCACCCTGCCGCACTCACAACAGGCAAGCCCCAGCCCCTGCGCCGCCTCCCGCACCAAACGCGCCTCCGCCTCGGCCTCCAAAGGCCGCAGGCCATGGTCCACATGGGCAACCACCAGAGAAATCCCCAAATTCGAAGCCAGTTGCGCCAAGGCGTGGAGCAGGGCCATGGAATCCGGCCCGCCGGATACCGCCACGACACAACGCTCTCCAAGGGCAAGGAGTCCCTCTCGCCGGATAGCCTCTGCCACCTTTTTTACGAAAAAATGCATACGCCCCGGCTGGTGATCATTATTCCCTTGAACAAGCAGTTGTCTTTGGCTATGTGATATACCATACTAACAGCGTATCCTTTTTTTAAGAAAAACACTCAGCAACGGGTCTCCCATGAACGTACGCAAAGCTGTTATCCCGGTGGCCGGCAAGGGCACCCGCTTTCTCCCGGCCAGCAAGGCCATCCCCAAGGAAATGCTCACCATCGTCGACCGGCCGACCATCCAGTACATTGTCGAAGAGGTGGTCGCCTCCGGAATCGAGGAGATCGTTTTTGTCACCAGCCAGGGCAAATCCGCCATCGAGAATCATTTTGACTACGATTTCGAACTCGACACCATCCTCCGGCAAAAGGGCAAGGATGCGCTCTGCGAAGAGATCAACCATATATCAAATCTCATCGACATTACCACGGTCCGTCAGAAAAAACCATTGGGACTGGGCCACGCCATCTGGACCACCAGGAATGTCATCGGCAACGAGCCCTTCCTGGTGCTGTTGGGCGATGACCTGGTCTTGAGCAAGGTGCCGTGCTGCCAGCAAATGCTCACCCTCCACCAGGAGCTGGACGCTCCCATCGTGGCAATCCAGAAGGTGCCGGCCGAGGAGACCAACCAGTACGGAATCGTGGAGGGAACCAAGATCCGTGACGGAGTGTATCAGGTGGACCGCATGGTGGAAAAGCCCGCGCCCGGCACCACCGACTCCGACCTGGCGATCATCGGCCGCTATCTCCTGACCCCGGAGATCTTTCCCATGCTCGAGAAAACCACGCCGGGCCACGGGGGAGAAATCCAGCTCACCGACGCCCTGCTGGCCCTGGCCAAACAGCGCCCCATGTATGCCTATGAATTCAGCGGCACCCGCTTTGACGCCGGGGACAAGCTCGGCTACCTCAAGGCCATTGTCGCCTATGCCCTGCGGCATCCCGTGATATCCAAGGAATTCAAGAAACACATCAAGGAGATCTGCACGGGTTTTTAGGAGAAGAACGAAAAAGAATCTCCATCCCGGGCCGCCCCTCTGCCGAGTCAGAAGGGCGGCCTCTCACTTTCACCGACAACGCGCCATGTCCTCCGCATCCCCTCCCTATCTTGAAGTCGCCGTGGCAGCACCTCTGCCGCAGACCCTGACCTACGCCGCCTTGCGCGACGGGCGGGTGGCCAAGCCGGGGCAGCGAGTGCTGGTGCCCTTAAGCGGACGATTGCTCACCGGCTATGTCCTGGCCGTAACCGAAGAAAAACCCGAATTCCGCCTCAAGCCCATTGCCGATATCCTTGATGATTTCCCGGTGTTTCCGGAAAACATGGTCCCCTTTTTCCGCTGGGTGGCCCGCTACTATCATTACCCCATAGGTGAAGTGATCCGGGGCGCGCTGCCCGGCGGGCTCACCTCGCAAAGCGGTCGCCAGATCAAGGCCACCGAAGCGGGGCTGCGCTATTTCCTTGTTGAGCAGCCACAGCTTGTCCTTGACCATCCCTGGCTCGCCAATCTGACCGCCAACAAAAAATTGAGCGCCGCCACGGTACGCAAACTCTGGCGGGACAAGGAAAGACGGGTCATCGAACAATGGGATGAGCAGGGATTACTCTCGGTGGAGCAGATTATCTCCGGGGCGACCATCGGCCAGAAGACCGAGACCTGTGTGCTCCTTGCCCTGGAGCCGCTTGCCCCGGAGACCCTGGCCAGCCTCAAGCCCTCGGAAAAAAAGACCCTCACTCTCCTTGAAGAGATGCTGCCCCCCGCACCCCAGGCGCTTCCCCGGAGGGAGCTGACCAAGGCATACAGCGGCGCGGCAAAAGCCCTCGCCTCTCTGGCCGAAAAAGGGATCATCCGCCTGGAAGAACGCCCGGTGTACCGCGACCCCTTTGGCGAAACCCCGCTTTTTTACCCCAGGCCACCCCATCTCACCGTGGATCAGCAGAATGCCCTTGCCCAACTGAACCCGGCCATCGCCAAAAAACAATACGCGCCCTTCCTGCTGCACGGCGTCACCGGCAGCGGCAAGACCGAGGTCTACCTGCGGGCCGCGGAAACCGCCCTGGCCTTGGGGCGCAGCGTGCTGGTGCTGGTGCCGGAAATCGCCCTGGCCACCCAATTGGAGGCGCATTTCCTTTCCCGCTTCGGCGAGACCGTGGCCCTGCTCCACAGCGGCCTGGCCCGAGGGGAGCGATTCGACCAGTGGCAGCGGGTGGTTTCCGGGGAGGCGCGCATCGTGATCGGCGCCCGCTCCGCCATCTTCGCGCCCCTTGGTGACCCGGGGCTGATCATCGTGGATGAGGAACACGACACCGCCTACAAGCAGGAAGACAGCCTCCGCTACCAGGGCCGCGACCTGGCCCTGGTCCGGGGCAGCCAGGCCGGAGCCACGGTGCTGCTCGGTTCGGCCACCCCGTCCCTGGCCAGCTTTCAGCATGCGCTCAGCGGCAAGTATACCCTGCTCAGTCTGCCTATCCGAATCGAGAACCGGCCCCTGCCCCAGGTGGAGCTGGTCGATCTCCAGGCGGTGAACACGGTTTCCGGACGGCCGCCGCTTTTTAGCCCGCAACTCAAGCAAGCGCTACGGGCGACCCTGGCCCGGCAGGAGCAGAGCCTCGTCTTTTTAAACCGCCGCGGGTTTGCCGGGTGCATGCTCTGTTCCGACTGCGGCCAGGCGGTACAATGCCCCCATTGCCGGATAACCCTGACCCTGCACAAGGGCAGGGGCGAACTGGTCTGCCATTACTGCGGCTATGCCACCAACAGCCGCACGGTCTGCGCCAATTGCCGTTCCATCAACCTCTCTCCCATCGGTTTCGGCACGGAGCGCATCGAAGAAGAGCTTGCCGGGATGTTCCCCAAGGCACGCATCGCCCGACTCGACCACGACACCACCCGCAACCGCCAGGATTTCCTCCGCATCCTCCGGGCAGTGCATGACCGGGAGGTGGACATCCTGGTGGGCACCCAGATGATCACCAAGGGCCATCATTTCCCCCATGTCACCCTGGTGGGCATTGTCTGGGCCGACGCCGGGCTGGGCATGCCCGATTACAAGGCGGGCGAGCGCACCTTCCAGCTTTTGGCCCAGGTCACCGGTCGGGCGGGGAGGGGCGAACAGCCGGGCAAGGTCATCGTCCAGACCCACCAGCCCGGTCATTACAGCATTGCCGCAGCCCGCGACCACGATTACCCCCGTTTTTTCGAAAAAGAGATCGGGCTGCGCAAGGCATTGGGCTATCCGCCCTTCAGCCGCCTCATCAATCTGGTCCTTGACGGCGAACAGGAAGAGGCGGTGCAAAACAGGGCTGAAGCCCTGGCCGCCAAGGGCAAGGCCCTGCGCCGGTATCGCAAAACCGCCATCCTCGGCCCGGCCCCGGCTCCCCTGGCCCGGTTGCGGGGCAGATTCCGCTGGCAGATCCTGCTCAAGGGGACTGACCTTGAAGAGCTGCACTCCCTCTGCCTGGAGTTGGAACAGGAGCACGCCCGGTTGGCTGGAGCGGTGAATTTGTCGGTGGACGTTGATCCGGAAAATATGTTATAAATTGTCTCCTTAATCGCCTCGGTTCATCCCGGCGAAACCCCAAAAAACGCATCACCAAGGATACCCCCCCCATGGCTCTGCGAGAGATTGTCACCTACCCCTTTCCCATTCTCAAGGACACGGCCAAGCCGGTGACCGACTTCGGCGAGGAGCTCAAAAAGCTGGTGGCCGATATGGCGGAAACCATGTACGACGCTCCTGGCGTCGGCCTGGCGGCCCCGCAGATCAACATCCCCCTGCAACTCTGCGTCATCGACATCTCCAGAAAGGATGAGCCGAAAGATCTCATCGTGCTGGCCAACCCAAAAATTATCAAGGGCGAGGGGGAAGAGGTTGACGAAGAGGGGTGCCTCAGCGTGCGGGAGTACTCCAGCAAGGTTCCCCGTTACACAAAAATCTGGGTGGAGGCCCAGGACATCAACGGCCAGCCCCTGAGCTTCGAGGCGGAGGATTATTACGCCCGGGTGATCCAGCACGAACTCGACCACCTGAACGGCACCCTGTTCATCGACCGGATCAGCTCCCTCAAGCGGACGCTGTACAAAAAGAAGCTCAAAAAAATGCTCAAGGCCGAAGAGGGGAAATAACCGGTGGCAAATAGCAGGTATCGCATCATCTTCATGGGCACCCCGGAGTTTGCCGTGCCCTCGCTGCAAGCCCTGCTCGACCACGGAGAAGAGGTGGTCGCCGTGGTCTGCCAGCCGGACAAACCCAAGGGGAGAGGCCGCAAGCTGAGCCCGCCCCCGGTCAAAGAACTGGCCCTGGCCGTCGGCCTCCCGGTTCTCCAGCCGACCAAGGTGCGAACCCCTGAGTTTTTAGAAGAGCTCCGCTCCTATCACCCGGATCTCATGGTGGTGACCGCCTACGGCCGCATCCTGACCGGGCCGGTGCTCAACCTCCCGCGCCTGGGCACCATCAACGTGCACGGCTCGCTCCTCCCCAAATACCGGGGCGCGGCGCCGGTCCAGTGGGCGATATTGAACGGCGACACGGAAACCGGCATCACCATCATGCAGATGGACGAGGGCATGGACACCGGCGACATCCTCCTGCCGGAAAGCCTGGCCATTGAACCCGACGACACCGCAGGCACCCTGGCCGTGAAGATGGCCGACCTCGGCGGCCGGTTGTTGATCGAAGCGCTGGAACTGCTCAAGGGTGGGAATCTCCCCCCGCAGAAGCAGGACGACAGCCTGGCCACCCCGGCGCCCCCGCTCACCAAGGAGTTGAGCCCCATCGACTGGCACAGGCCGGCCCGGGAAATCAGCTGCCAGATCAGAGGGTTGGACCCATGGCCCATGGCGCACACCACTCTGGAAGGCAAATGGCTGCGGTTCTTTGCCCCGCAGGTAATTCCCGGCCCGGTGCGCGAAGCGCCCGGCACCCTGTGCAGGGCCGACAAAACCGGCTTAACCGTGGCCACGGGCGAAGGGTATCTGCGCGCAGGCGAGGTGCAGCTTGAGGGCTCCAAGCGCATGGGCGTGGACGCCTTTCTGAGGGGCAGGCCGCTCGCAGCAGGGCTGCGGTTCCCCACATGACCCGGTTCCTGAAAAGCCGCATCTTTTACCTTGTTCTCATTCTGGCCGGGATCGGGGCCATTACCTTCTACGCGCTCCAGCAGGACAACCTGTTCGGCAGGGTTCTTGCCTACCTGCAAAATTCCCGGCAGCACGGAGAAGATATCCGGGAGGCCATCCTGGCCAAGGGTGTCTTCGCGCCGCTCATCTTCATCTCCCTGCAGGTTCTCCAGGTGCTGATCGCCCCCATACCCGGCGAGGCAAGCGGCATCCTGGGCGGCTACCTCTTCGGCGCCATGCCCGCCTTTGCCTACTCCACCCTCGGGCTTACCATCGGCTCCATGCTGGCCTTTGTCATCGGCAGGCTGCTGAGCGACCTGGTGCGCCGCCGGTTGGAACACGCCGCCTTCTATAAACGGTTCAACCATCTGGTCAGCAAGGGGGATTTTGCCATTCCCTTTATCCTCTTTCTCCTGCCCGGCTTTCCCAAGGATTCCCTGGCCTATCTGCTGGGCATGAGCCACATGCCGATGCCGGTATTCTTGTTCATCACCGCGGTGGGGCGGATCCCCGGCACCCTGCTCCTTTCCTTCCAAGGGGCGGAGATCTACCAGGGCAACTACCTCAAATTTGCGATTCTCCTGGCGATCTCCGCCCTGATCGCCATCCCCTACGCCTTCTATCACAAACGGATTCTCGCCTGGCTCACCCGCTACAGCAGGCGGACCTTTCCCGACAACGGCAACACCAATCCTGGGCCACCGGAAAAAAATGACTGACCAGCGCACCATCGCCCATATCGACTGTTTTTCCGGGATCAGCGGCGACATGTTCCTTGGCGCCCTGCTCGATGCCGGGCTGCCGGAAGCGGAACTGCGCAGTCAGCTTGCCCTGCTCGGCCTTGACGGCTACACCCTGACCGTGGGCAAAAAAACCTGCGGGGCCATCGCCGCCACCACTCTTTCGGTTGAAAGCAGCGAGAGCCATCCGCACCGCACCCTGACGGATATCCGACAGATCATCACCACCAGCAGCCTTGCGGAGCCGGTCAAGAAAACAGCGCTCTCCATCTTCTCCGTGCTGGCCGAGGCCGAGGCCAAGGTGCATGGCAAGCCGGTGGAAACCGTGCATTTCCATGAGGTGGGGGGAATCGACGCTATTGTGGATATAGTCGGCGCGGCCATCGGCCTTGATGCCTTGCACATCACCCGGTTGCATTGCGCCCCCTTGCCCATGCCCAGTGGCTGGGTCCGGTGCGCCCACGGTCTGCTGCCCCTGCCGGCCCCGGCGGTCTGCGAGTTGCTGCAAGGGGCGCCCACCTACGGGGTGGAGCTGAGCCAGGAACTGGTCACCCCCACCGGCGCGGCCATAGTCAAGGCGCTGGCCGCCGATTTCGGCCCCATGCCAGCCATGACCATGACCGGGGTAGGCTACGGGGCGGGCAGCCAGGAGCTGAGCAATGGTCAACCCAATCTCCTCCGCCTGATCCTGGGCACCGCCCGAATCGCGGTCGAAGCCCAGGAGGTGGAGGTGATCGAAACCCATCTGGACGACTGGTCGCCGGAAACCTTCCCCTATCTCAGCGAGCGACTCTTTGCCTTAGGCGCCCTGGATGTGGCCCTGATCCCCATCCAGATGAAAAAAGGACGGCCCGGCTTCCTGCTGCGGGTGATCTGCGACCGGACTGCATCCCTGGCCGCCAAGGAGTGCATCCTCAGCGAAACCACGGCCATTGGGTTGCGTTTTCGCACCGAACAGCGCTGGACCTTGCCCAGGGAGACCGGCACCGTTCCCACCCGCTGGGGTGCGGTACGGGTAAAGAAGGTAACGACTCCTGCCGGGGAGGTATTGACCCCGGAATACGAGGATTGCAAACGGGTGGCAATCGCACACAACGTCCCGATCAAAGCGGTGTACGCCGAGGTGGCTCGCGCCGAACGCACGGATTTCACAAAGGATACCTGATGGATCGTCTGTTCATGACCATTGCCACCGGTTTCGGCGCGGGTTATCTGCCCAAGGCCCCCGGCACCTGGGGGTCGCTGGTGGCCCTGCCCCTGCATTTTTTCCTCCGCCAGCTACCGCCGAACCACTATGCCCTTGCCCTGGCGGGGATCTTTTTCATCGCCGTCATCACGGCCGGACAGGCGGAAAAGATCCTGGATCGCAAAGACCCGGGCGTGGTGGTGATCGACGAGGTCATCGGCATGCTCATCACCCTCATTGGTGCCCCGAACAACCCCCTGATCTGGCTGCTGGGATTTTTCATCTTCCGTTTTTTCGACATCTTCAAGCCCTACCCCATCCGGATCATCGACCAACGGATCAACGGCGGCATGGGCATTGTCCTGGACGATGTTCTGGCTGGAATTTACAGCCTTATTGTCCTGCAAGTTTTCTGCTATGCTGTACTTTGATAGGAAAAAACTCCCCGCTTCCGCAAGGTCCAGCCCCTTCTAGAGGCAGGCCTCCGGAGGCATTGTCTCCGGAGGCGCCGTGTCATGCCCAAAAACAAACCCTCTCTCCATGGGTCTATATTTTTCCGCTTCATTCCTCCGGCCATCCGCCGCCTCTGCCTGCGGTTGGGCCAGGGGATGGCAATCCTCTTCACTGTCTACGCCCTGGCCGGATTCTTCCTTGCCCCCTCTCTGCTGAACAAATTCCTCCCGCAATACGCTGCGGAACAGCTGCACGCCCGGTTGACCATGGAGGCGATCCGGATCAACCCCCTTCTTTTCACCTGCGAAATCAAAGGGTTGCGCCTGACACAGGAGGGCGAAGGCGAACCGGTTCTTGCGGTGGAGCGGTTGTTCGTCGATTTTGAAACAGAAAGCCTGTTTCGCCGGGCCTGGACCTTTGCCGATCTGGTCATTGAAAAACCCGCCCTCCGCCTCGCAATCGACAACGATGGCCGTCTCAACCTGGCGCGGCTGAACCCCTCCGGCTCTGCCGGGGCAGAGGAACCGGCAATAAGTCCTGCCCCTGCCGAACCACACCCCCTGCCCCGCCTCTATCTCCAGCATTTTTCCCTGTCCGGCGGCTCGGCCAGCCTTACGGATCAGAGTAAAAAATCGCCCCCCAAGCCCTTTGCCATCGACCCGCTGAACATCGAGCTGGTCAAGGTCTCCACCCTACCCGAGCAGCGCGGGGCCTATGCGGTTTCCGCCGCCCTGCCCGAAGGCGGCTCCCTTGGTTGGAAGGGCACCCTGTCCCTTGCCCCGATTCTGGCCACCGGCTCTCTTGAGCTCAAGAACTTCAAACCCGCCACCATCTGGCGCTTTCTCCCGGAGCGGGTCCATATCGCTCCCCCCCCGGGCACCCTTGCGCTCACGGCAGACTACCGCTTTTCCTTGCCGGATGGGAAACCTGCCCTTGAGATGCATCCTGTCGCCATCACACTCCAGGGCCTCGCTGTACAAGGCACGAACGCACCCCAGCCCCTCCTGACGCTCAACACGCTCACCGCCTCGGGCGGCCGGATCGATCTGGCCAAGCATCAGGTGCTGTTCCCGACCCTCGCTGTACATGGCCTTGCGGCAACAGCGAGCATGGATGCCAACGGGCGCGGCAACTGGGAGGGACTTGTCGAGCCAGAGGAGGACGAGGAGCCCACCGAGCCCTGGCAGATCGGGATTGACTCCCTCACCGTCGCCGACTCCACCGTGGGATTCAGCAGCGACAGCCCTGCCAATCCCATCAACCTCACCCTGGACCTGACCAAGCTCTCCCTGGCCAGCGCCACGGTTGACCTTGGCAAACGACAGGCGTCGGGCAAGCATCTTGCCCTGTCCGGCGGCGGGCTTACCCTGAATCTGGGGATTGCATCCCCCGCGAAGGCTGCCCAAGCACCTGACAAGGGACATGAGCCGACCAGCCAGGAGCCTCCCTGGAAAACCTCCCTGGATCAACTTGCAATAAACGGCTTTCGGATCGGGTTCACCGACCAAGCCACCAAAATCGCCTACACCTTGCGCGACCTCACCGCCGAGGTAAAAGACATCGGCCACCCCACCCAGCCCATCGCCTTCGATCTTAAAACCGGTGTCGAACAGGGCGGCGAGGCAACACTGCGCGGCACCGCCTCCCAGAAAGGCGACCGGATCGAGACCCAGGCGCAGATCGCACGCTTTAGCCTCAAACCGCTGGATGGACTGGTTGACCGGAAAGCCGCGGTTGCTCTGGTTTCCGGCAGCCTCTCGGCGGATGTGCGCCTGCTTCGCACCCAAGGCGAACTCCAACAGGCCACCCTCACCCTCGACGGCGACGCCAGCATCAACGATTTACACCTCAGGGAAGACGACACCGGCGACCGGCTCCTTGCCTGGAAAGAGGCGACGGTCAGCGGCCTTGCCTTAAGCCTCAACCCGGATCGCCTCACCATCCGGGAGGTGCGGATGCAGGCGCCTGGAACAAAGATCATCATCTTCAAGGATAAGAGCATCAATCTTGCCAAACTCCGCAAGCAGGAGACCCAGCCGCAGCCTTCCGCGCCAGTCGCGGCAGACAAGGATCAAAAACCCTTTCCGGTGGCGGTGGAGCGGGTACGCCTGGAAAACGGCGTGGTGGATTTTGCCGATTTCAGCCTGGTGCTGCCCTTTGCCACCCGTATCCATCAGTGCAGGGGCTCGGCCAACTCCATCTCCAGCGAACCGGCAAGCAAGCCCGCGCTCAAATTCGACGGCAGGGTGGGCGAATTCGGCCAGGCCAAGGCGTCCGGCAGCCTGATGCCCTTTGCGCCCAAACGATTCACCGACATTACGGTGCTATTCCGCAACGTGGCCATGGCGCCCCTTTCCCCCTACACCGCAACCTTTGCCGGCCGGACCATCGCCTCGGGCAAACTCAACCTGGATCTTGAGTACAAGATCAAAGAGAGCGAGCTGGCCGGCAAAAACTCGGTGGTGATGGAGGACTTCACCCTGGGCGATCGGGTGGAGAGCCCCACCGCCATGAGCCTGCCCCTTGATCTGGCCATTGCCCTGCTCACCGACAGCCAGGGGAAGATCGATCTGGCGGTGCCGATCAACGGCAATGTGGACCATCCGGAATTTTCTTACGGAGTCGTTGTCCGGGAGGCGATATTCAACCTGCTCTCCAAGGTGGTGACTGCGCCATTCAGGGCGCTGGCCAGCCTGTTCGGCAGCGGGACGAAAAATCCGGACGCGGTTCTGTTCGAGCCGGGCAGGGCGGATGTGCCTCCTCCGGAGCAGGAAAAGCTCAAAGCAGTGAGCGGGGTGCTGGACAAGAAAAAACAGCTCGTCCTCACCGTACATGGGGGCTTTGATCCGGCCCTGGACGGGAGTGCGCTCAAAACCGCGCATATTCGCCAGGCCCTGGCGCAAAAACTTGGCGCAAAACTCAGAGCGGGCGAAGAGCCAGACCCTGTCGCCTTTGACAGCGGCAAGACCCAACGGGCACTGGAATCCCTGGCCGGAGATGAGAGACTGAAAACCGCGCTGGCCGAGTACGAAAAGGCCACGGGCAACAAGGCCAAACGGGTGAACCCGGCCCTGGCCCTGATCGGCAAGGGAAGCGAGGACAGCGAGTTCTACCAGTCCCTGTTTGCATATCTGGTGAAAACCGCGCCCTTGCCCCAGGCGGAGCTCGCGAGGCTGGCCGAACAACGGGGCAAGGCAATCGCCCAGGAACTCACGGACCGGGCCGGAGCGGATAGCGCCCGAATCACCGTTGGCTCTGCCGTGCAGAGCCAAGAAGAAGACGGGGCCGTACCCGCCAAGCTGGAATTGGGGCTGCGCTGAAGGCAGTTCTTGCCAAAATTCTCCCTGCGCTTGGCCTTGACAATGGCACACAGAAGATGCATACTGATGCATACAAAACATGCATCACAGGGGAACCTCCATGAGAACGACACTGAATATCGAAGATACCTTGCTGGAAAAAGCTGCGAAATTGACCGGGATTACGGAAAAGACATCTCTGGTCAAACTCGGATTGCAGGCCCTCATTGCCAAGGAAAGCGCGAAAAGACTCGCCGGACTGGGGGGAACTGAAAAAAATCTGGAAATGATCCCGCGGCGAAGACCCGAGGAATCATGATATGATCCTGGTCGACACCTCGGTTTGGGTGGATCATTTACGGTCCGGAACCATCGGACTTGACGCATTATTGAATGACAACCAGGTCATCTGCCACCCGTTTATCATCGGCGAACTCGCTTGCGGATATCTCAAGAATAGAACGGAAATACTCGCCCTCCTCCAGGAACTTCCCATGGCGATCCGCGCAGATGACGAGGAGCTTATCACGTTCATTGACGATTACACGCTGATGGGAAAAGGGCTGGGGTATATCGATATCCATCTGCTCATGTCCGCCATGCTGACCAAGGTTCCGCTCTGGACAATTGACAAGCGGTTGCATGAGATCTCCTTACAGCTTCGCTTAACCCATTGATATCGCGGGGCAGGCAGCAAAAATGACACTGAAATCGATCGAGGGAATCGATGTTGACGGGAAACCAACCTTCAGCCGAAGCAATTCAGGCCACAAGCTCCTTCATTCAAACAGCGATATTTTACAATCATGCTGGTGCCGTGCATGCGGACCAGGGTTTAACCACACCACTCCATGCGGACAAAAATCAGGCTCCGTCCCCATTTTCCCAACCTGTATATGACAAAAATACTTTTCTCCATTCTGTTTTGTGCTGCGGCCTTTATGGCGAATGGCTGCGTCTCGGTGCAGATGAAGCCCTCTGCGGGGATGGGGCCTGATGTTTACCGAATCAGCGCCCTGGCTACCTCGAGAAAGATTATTGGCGAAACCGTGACAATCGCCAAGGAGCGTTGCGCGCAGACGAACAAGCAGTACCTCTTTGTGAAAAATATTTTTCAGCACAGCAGCAACTTGGGCATCGACATGGTTTCCTATGAACTCTATTTTACCTGTGTCGAGGCCGGGGACCCGCGACTGAACGAACTGAAATCCCTGCTGAGTCCTGCTGAAAAAAAGGACGATCAGGCTGGACAGACAAGCCCTGCCAAAGAACCGGTCCAGGAGAAGCCTTCGGTCAGCTCCGGCAAGGACGCTGCTCCTGCCCCGGATAAGCTGTCGCCGCCAAAAGACGAAAATCAGGGGCAGCAGGAGAAACCCGTCAAGGTTACCGAAGAGCAGGTGCGCGAAAAAAATCCACGGATTGCGGTGCCTGAGAGCATGCAGACGGATGACTCCCCCATCATCGAAGAGGATCTGGGCGGGCACCCCCTCGATAGGGAAAATTACCTAAAAAGAAGGTTTCGCAAGAAAAAACAGACCAAATGACACCAAACAAACGGGGGAGAAACGGGGTCGGGGAAACGGAGAAACGGGAAACGGAGAAACGGGGTCGGGCCAAGATAACATCTTAATTTAACAGAGCAAAAGCGCAATACCTTGATTAATTACGGCCTTAATCAGTCTTTTTTGGTTTATAAAAGGTGATTTGCAATATGGCACGAGCGAAGCGGCACTACCTCCCTGGTCAAGTGTGGCATCTGACGCACCGGTGTCACAAACGGGAGTTTTTGCTCAAGTTCCGCAAGGATCGTCAAAGCTGGATGCAGTGGTTGTATGAGGCGAAAAAGCGCTATGGGCTTGTAATCTTCAATTACACAGTAACGTCCAACCATATTCATCTTCTGGTGCTCGATGCCGGTGACCGTCATGTGATCCCCCGGTCGATGCAACTGCTGGCCGGACGTGTCGGCCAGGAACATAACCGACGCAAGAATCGCAAGGGAGCCTTTTGAGAAGACAGATACCATGCGACCGCAGTGGAGAAGGGAGAGCATCTGTGCCGCTGCCTTGTGTACATGGATCTCAATATGGTTCGGGCCGGGGTTGTGTCGCATCCGGCGGAATGGGAGCATGGCGGCTATAACGAGATCCAGCAACCGCGCCAAAGGAAATCGCTGATTCATTATGACGCGCTGTGCAGCCATCTTGGCATCGGCAAGTATGAACACTTGAGGGAGTCACATCGGGAATGGGTGGAAGCCGCTCTCAAGGCAAAGAGCCATTGCCGGGGAAGATGTGAACCGGTCTCTGGGGTGTCACTGCTGGGAAGCGAGCTTGAAGGACTTCGGATGCGGTGCTGCCAACCGGTGTCAAAAACTCTGCGGCCCTGCCCAGGGGAGAAGGGCTGGGCAAGGCCGCAGTCGCCCCGGCGGTGGAGGGGGATTACTGCCGGTGCTGAAGGCGATCACTGGGCGCGGACCTTTCCACCAATCATAAAAGCCGCGCTCACCAAAAAAAGATTCTTCACAATATACTGACCTTCCAGGGACAGCCCAAAAGGCGGCTGGGTAAAGCAAATTTCCGGCAGCAGAACCAAAGGCAACATCGTCCCGGGCAACTGGAGAAGCAGGAGCAGCAGGGCAATGCGGATCAACGGCCGGTAGAGCAGACACAACCCCACGCTCACCTCCCACCAGCCTAGAATCGGCAGGAAAACCTGGGGCGAAACCCAGTAGACCGTCCGCTTGATCAGCTCCTCCTCCGGGCTCATCCCCAAAGGCTTCAGCAGGCCGAACCAGATAAAGATGAGGGCAATGGAGTACCGCATCAGGGGCTGGCAGTAGCGGTCCATCCCCGCGGAAATCCTGAGATCGGCCCGATCAAACCAGGCGCGCATCCGCATTCTCCTCCCCAGCCCGCGTTTTCCTGTCAAAAAAAGGCGGTCCAGAGGTGACATACACGGATTTGTACTCCGTGTACCGCGTGTCGTAGGAAAACTGCGGGATATGGGCGTTGGTCAGGATAAAGCTTTCCAGCCGCCTGATCTGGACCTCGGAAAGCTCGCCAAAGCGGACCTGCCTTTCCCGGACGAAATAGTCGCTTGAAAAAAAACGGGAACACACCGCATCGGCCACGATCTCAAAGGGAACCCCCTGGATGTGCTGACCGTTGTGGGTAAAGAGGATTCCTTCCATTGGCGGCTCTTCCACCGGGTGGTTGTCGGCAATGTATGAAAACGACACCCCGCCCATGCTGATATCGAGCACCCGGCCAACCCCCTGATGAAACACATACATCTCATGGCGCGGAGTGAACCGGGGGAATTTCCCGTGGTGCGCTCCCTGCGCGTTGCCGGCCCGGACATGCCTGCCGCCCCCGGTGTCGAGCCGGTTCCCCGGCCGATTTTCCAACCCCTCTCCGTTTCCGGCCTGAGAGGCGTTGCTGAGAGGGGTAATCCTACAGATACCATCTTCCGACTTTCCCATGACCATTCCTCCTTTTTTGCTGGCATATCTTCAGGGCTCGACCAAGCGGCAGTAAAGACACTGTAACGGCCCCCAATGATAAATAAAAATGAATAATATAAATCTTTAATGCAAATTTAATTTATGATACCATTCCGGGAAACAGCACGCCCAACCATTATCCTGCGAGGCGCCCCTGATGAGCATCACCCTGAGACAACTGGAAATCTTTGTCGCCGTGGCCGAAACCCAGCAGGTGACCAAGGCAAGCGAGAAGCTGTTCCTGACCCAATCGGCAGTGAGCATGGCCTTAAACGAGCTGCAAAATCAACTGGCCGGCCCTCTTTTCGACCGGCGGGGCCGCACCCTGCTGATCAACGACCGTGGCCGCTATCTCCTGCCATTTGCCAAGGAGATCCTCTGCCAGATCAACAACATCGAAACCCTGATGACCGAAAAAAAGGACAAGGTTATCGGCGCGCTGAAAATCGTGGCCAGCTCCACTGTCGGCAATTATGTCCTGCCCTACCTGATCGGCGCCTTCAAGCATATGCACCCCTCGGTCTCCATCGACATGGAGGTCTGCAACACCCGCCATGCCGAGGAACTTATCGTCAGCGGCAGCATGGATCTGGGCTTTGTGGAGGGCGAGGTCAGTAATGACCAGATTGCCACGCTCCCCTGGCTGCAGGATGAACTGATGGTGATCGCCAGCCCGGCCAGCGAAATCGGCGCCCAAAAGACCTTCCGGGTGCCGGAGGATCTGGAGAGATGCGAATGGGTCATGCGGGAAAAGGGCTCGGGCACGGCCCAGATCTTCAAGAAGAAACTGGGCCGCCACGTCACCGGCCTCAAGGTGGTCATGGAACTCGGCCATACCGAGGCCATCAAAAAGGCGGTGGAATCGAACGCCGGGGTCGCCTGCCTCTCAAAACTGGCGGTCTGCCGGGAGGTGGAACAGGGATGGCTGGCAGGGCTGCCCGTGGAGGGGGTTGATATGAAACGGACCCTGCAGATCATTCAATACAAGAAAAAGGCCTCCACCAACCTGATGGAGGAGTTCATCAACTTCTGCGCCCTGCTCAACGAGTGCAGCCAGGGCTGCGCCTGCCTCTCCTCGCCCTGGAAGCTTCAGGATCTGCTGGCCAAATCCTGCCGGCAGCCAGGGGCGTAAAAAGGTCCATTGCAGAAGAGGGGCTCTCTCTTATCCTGTTTTCCATCTCAAGCGACAGTCCGCAATAGCCAGTTACTCATCTTTCTTCTCTCCCCCCGGTTTTATTCGTGTTTGTGTCGTCTGCAAGACAGAAGGGAATTCCGCTGCTTGATAGTATAGCTCTATTCCCGCGAACAGCGGTGGGCAGGCTTTTCCAGCGCATCTATCCCTGGCGCTACACGTACGGCGATCTCAGCATCGAAAGCAATTTCGGTTCCGGATCATTCGGGAAAAGCATGAAACATACAGCAAGGAGAAATGTTATGGGAAACAGCATGAGAAAGATCGGGATGATGTGTATAGCCCTGCTGGTCAGCGCCATGTTCGTCGCGACAGTTCAGGCAGAAATCAAGATCGGCGTCATGTCCCTGCGGGGCGCGCCCAAGGCCATGGAGGAATGGGCCGCGACCGGGGAGTATCTCGCCGGCAAGATGGGAGAGCCCGTTACCATTATGCCCCTCCAGTTCGCCACCCTTGAGCCCATGTTGAAAGACGGCAAGATCGATTTCGCGCTGGCGAACTCCGCTTTCTTCGTGGAGGCGGAAAAATTGTACGGCGCCAAGGCCGTGGCCATGCAGATCAATTCGGCGGGCGGCAGACCGGTCAAGGAGTTCGGCGGGGTGATCTTCGTGCGCAAGGACAGCCCCATCAATAATCTTGCCGACCTCAAAGGCAAGAAATTCATGGTGGTGAAAGCGATCTCTTTTGGCGGCGGCCAAATGGCCATGCGGCTTCTTCTTCAGAACGGGATCGATTACCGGAAGGATTTTGCCGAGTTCAAGGAAGGCATCAAGCATGACAATGTGATTCTGGCCGTGAAAAACGGAGCCATGGATGCGGGAACCGTCCGCACCGATCTCTTGGAGGCCATGGCTGCGGAAGGAAAGATCTCCATGTCCGACTTCAAGATCATCAACCAGATCAAGGACAGCTTCCCCTTTGTGCATAGCACTGAGTTGTATCCCGAGTGGCCCATGATTGCGGCAAAACATGTTGATGCAGACAAAGCCAAGAAGCTCGGCGAGGCCCTCATCGCGATGAAGGCTGATTCCGATGCGGCAAAAAAAGCCGGGATTCTCGGCTGGGGGCCGCCCGCCGACTTTAAAAGCGTGCGGGAATGCCTGAAGGCCCTTAAGCATGGGGCTTTTGCCAACTAACGAATCCCGCGAATCGTGACTGGTTTCGAAAAAAGAGGAATTGTCGCCAAATGTATCCTCATCGTTTCAATGCCGGCGCAGGGTTTGATGACCGTGCCTGCGGTGGAGGCTATTTACACCGCAGGCCGTTCCTCGCCCTGGAAGCTTCAGAAGCTGCCGGCCAAATCCTGCCGACAACCAGGGCATGAAGGGGAGTCTTATCCGCAGGCTTGACAGGGTGGAATTCCTTCGGTAAACAGAGCGGGATTTGGAGTAACGCGGAACAACCCCCAGAGGAATTCACAGCCATGATCGTTGATCGTTTGCATAATTATACCTGCTACCCATTGGGCAAACCGTGGCAATTGGCCTTTGATTTTCTCCTCTCGTTGCCGCCCGATGCGGAAGAAAGAAAATACCCTTTGCAGGGCGATGACCTCTTCGCCATTGTCATGAGCTATGAAACAGGCCCGCCGGAAACCGCCGGGATCGAAGCGCACCGCAAGTATCTGGATATTCAAATGGTTATCTCGGGAGAAGAGGGGATTGGCTGGAGCCAGGTGGATGACCTGGAGATTGACACCCCCTATGACGCGACCAAGGATGCGGAATTGTACAAACATCCGAAGCAGGGGCTGCTGCGGGTGAATCTGTTCCCGGGAGACTTCATGGCCCTGTTCCCCCATGATGCCCATATGCCGTCGATCATGACCCGGCAAGGACCGGTCCTTACCAAAAAGGTGGTGGTCAAGGTGGGCATGCATCTTCTCGAAAAATACCCCCCCGCCTGAAGGCCCTCAGCCCTCCCCGCCGGTTGCCTCGCAAAACCGCCGGATCTCGCCAAGAAACTCCGCGCCGTAGCGTTCGAGCTTATGGGCGCCGACCCCGTGGATGCGCAGGAAGGAGTCGTCGTCAATGGGCCGATGGGCAGCCATCTCCGCCAGGGCGACATCGCTGAAGATGACAAAGGGCGGCACCCCGGCCGCATCGGCCAAGTCTTTACGAACCGTGCGCAGCCTGGCAAACAGCTCCTGATTGTACTCCAGATCGCCGACCTTGCGCCGGACCGGTTTGGGCAGGGCTGCAACCTTGGCCCTGGGCTTGGCCATACTGATGGTGTGCTCCCCGCGCAGCAAGGGCCGGGCCGAATCGTTCAATTTGAGCACCGAGAAATTCCCCACATCCTGCTCCAGATACCCCTGCTGCACCAGATGGCGCAGAACGCTGCCCCAGTACTCCTGGCTTTTGTCCGCGCCGATACCGTAGGTGGAAAGGTGGTTATGCCCCAGCTGCAGGAGCCGCTCTTTTTTCGAGCCGCGCAGCACCTCGATCACATGCCCCACCCCGAAACGCTGATCCACCCGAAAGACGCAGGAGAGCGCCTTGCGGGCGTCCTCTGTCACATCGACCAGCTCCGGCGGGTTGAGACAGATATCGCAATTGCCGCAATCCTGCGCCAACCGGTCGCCGAAATAGCCGAGCAGCACCTGCCTGCGGCAGCTCAAGGCCTCGGCAAACCCCACCATGGTGTTGAGCTTGTGGAGTTCGATCCGCTTCTGTTCCGCATTGTCGCTGTTTTCGATCAACCCACGGGCCAGGGCGATGTCGCCGTAGCCGAACAAAAGCAGCGCCTCGGCCGCCAAGCCGTCTCGACCGGCGCGGCCTGTTTCCTGGTAATAGCTTTCGATGTTCTTGGGGATGTCGTAATGCACCACATAGCGGATGTTGGACTTGTCGATGCCCATGCCGAAAGCCACCGTGGCCACGATGATCCGGACATCGTCGCGCAGAAAATCCTCCTGCACCCGTTGCCGCTGGGCCGCAGGCAACCCGGCGTGGTAGGAGGCCGCGGAAAACCCGGCATCGCGCAGTTGCTCGGTCACCTTTTCCACCCGCTTGCGGCTCAGGCAGTAGACGATGCCGGCCTCCTCCCGCCGCCCCTGCAAAAAATTGGCGAGCTGGGCAAAAGGCTTGTGTTTTTCCAGCACGGTGTAGCGGATATTGGGCCGGTCAAAGCCGGAAACATAGCACTGGTTTGATCGTAAGCCCAGGCGTTCGAGGATGTCCTTGCGGGTATGGGGCTCTGCCGTGGCGGTGAGGGCGATCAGAGGGATATCGGGAAAGAGCTTGCGCAGCTGGCCGAGCTTGCAGTATTCGGGGCGGAAATCATGGCCCCACTGGGAGATGCAGTGCGCCTCGTCGATGGCGAACAGGGCAATGGGGATCTCGCGCAGCCGCTCCACAAACCCGTCGCTCATCAACCGTTCCGGCGCGACATAGAGCAGATCCAGCTCCTGCCGGTGCAACTGGGCAAGAACCTGGCGCGCCTCCTCGCTTTTTAAAGAAGAGTTGTAAAAGGCCGCCCGGACCCCGCAGGCGATAAGGGCATCCACCTGATCCTTCATCAGGGAGATCAGGGGGGAAACCACGATGCCCACGCCTGGGCGGTGCAGGGCCGGGATCTGATAACAGAGCGATTTGCCGCCGCCGGTGGGCATCAGGACAAAGGCGTCCTCGCCCCGGATCAATCCTTCGATGATCTCCTGCTGCGGGGGCCGGAAGGTGTCGTAGCCGAATATCTTTTTGAGGCTTTCCAGGGGGGTGGCGTGCATGCGATTCAGAGATCCTTTTTTTTATTGTCAAACGATCCCTGATCTTACCCAGCATGACAACTCTCCGCCACCCTGTATCGCCTGTCCTGAAAAAAAACCGCCTGGCGGATAATTACAAATAGCCCTGCATTATCTGTCGCAGCCCCTCCCGGGAAACCTCCTGCCTTGCGAGCGGCCCGTTTTTAAGAACCGCGAACTGCTCCTCAAAGAGCGGCTTTCCCATCTTATAGATCACCCCGAGCGGGATGCGCTCCCCGAATTCCAGGGCAATGCGCAGAGCCTGACCATGATCGGTGGGATCATGGTCCTCGCCAAGTTCATAACAATGTTCCTTGTACCATTGATAGGTGTTGACCTTGTTGAACGAGACGCAAGGTTGCAGGATATCCACCAGGGATGTGCCCCGATGCTGGATGGCCTGGGCGATGAGGCCGGCAAGGTGCTCCGGCATGCCTGCATAACCGCGAGCCACAAAGGAAGCGCCCATGGTCACGGCCACGGCCACCGGGTTGAAGGGCGGGGCAAAAGCGCCATGGGGCTGGGCCTTGGTCACGAATCCCTGCTCCGAGGTAGGGCTGGCCTGGCCCTTGGTAAGACCGTACACCCGATTATCGTGCGCCAGGATGGTGAGGTCGAGATTGCGGCGCAGGGCGGCGAGAAAATGGTTGCCGCCCTCCCCGTACATGCAGCCGTCGCCGCTTTCAGCGATCACGGTGAGTTCGGGGTTGGCGAGCTTTGCCCCGATGGCCACGGGCAGGCTGCGGCCGTGCAGCCCGTTAAAAACATTGGCCTTCAGATAATGCGGCGCCTTGGCTGCCTGGCCGATGCCGGAAACCAATAGCACCTGATGAGGCGCAAGCCCGCAGGCGACCAGGGCGTACTTCAGGGAGTTGAGAATCCCGAAATTGCCGCAGCCGGGGCACCAGGCTGTTTCGTATTTGCCGTATTCCTCGATGGATGTCATGCGCGTTCCTCCACGGCTGCAAGGCGTTCCAAAATATAGCGGGCGGTAAAGGGCAGGCCGTCGTAACGCGCTATCCTTTCAGGGATGGCAAAACCTGTCTCCCGTTGGATGAGCCGGGCAAATTGGCCGGTGGCATTACCCTCCACGCACACGACCTTGCCGGCTCCCTGAAGGATGTCGAGAAACTGGTCAGGGACCAAGGGCCACACCTGGGAAAAATGCAGGCTGGCGACCTTCCTCCCCTGCCCGCGCAAAACAGCGGCTGCCTCCTGCACCGGCCCGAGGCTTGAGCCCCAGCAGACGAAAAGAAGGTCCGCGCCCTTTTCCCCGCTAAGCTCGAGGGTGATGGCCTCCTGCTTGAGCAGCTCAAATTTGCGGAGCCGTTTTTCCACCATGGCAATGCGCACCCCGTGGTCTTCGCTGATATGCCCCTCTTCGTCATGCTCGTCGCTGTCCGCCACCACCAGCTGCGGCGAAAACCCGGGCAGCAGACGGGGCGAAAGGCCATTTTCCGTAAGCCGGTAGCGCTGGTAAGGGGTCGACGCCGACGCCGCCTCCGTCTCACTCCCCGTTGCGATCGGAACGATGGCCGCCAGGTCAAAGGGCGCGACCGGCCGGGACGAATCGGCCAGAAACTGATCGGTGAGAAGAAAAACCGGCGATTGGGACCGCTCGGCCATGGCCAAGGCTTTTTGGGCCAAGTTAAAGCAAGCTTCGATGCTGCCCGGGGCAAAGATTGCCCTGGGAAATTCACCATGCCCAGCATGGAGCACAAATTCCAGATCCGCCTGCTCGGTGCGGGTGGGCATACCCGTGGCCGGACCGGGCCGTTGGGCCACCACGATGAGCACCGGCGTTTCGGTCATGGCCGCCAAGCTCACCCCCTCGGCCATCAAGGCAAAGCCGCCGCCCGAGGTGGCCACCATGCTGACCGCTCCGGCAAAAGCAGCGCCGATGGCCATGTTGATGGCAGCGATTTCATCCTCGGCCTGCTCGATCACGCACCCCATGACCTCGGCATGGGTGATCAGCTCAAGGACAACGGAGGTGGCGGGGGTCATGGGATAAAAAGCGCAAAACTTAAGGCCGCCGGCCAGAGCGCCCAGAGCGATGGCCTCGTTGCCATTCAGCAAAAGGCGATCCGCTGCAGGCTCCCCGCCGGTCAGAGCAAAGCCATGCTGCGGCACATGGGCCGCAGCCCACTCCCGGCTTTTCTCCATAATCTCCCGGTTTTCAGCCAAGGCTTCCGGATGTTTTTTGCCGAGCATCGCCTCCACCGCCTGATACAGAACCTCGGAGGGGAGATCCAGGATATTGCCGAGCAGGGTGAGGGCTGCCGTGTTCCAAAGCCGCTCCGGGCCGAGCTCGGCAAAAGGCACCGCAATGGCGCCCGGCAGGTCGGGGGCAAAAGAGGCATCGGCAATGAGCAGCGCCCGGCCAGCCAATTGCCCCCGGTGCAGCGCCACGGTTTCGGCGTTGAGCGCCACCAGGATATCAATGGACACGCGGGGCGCAAAAAATGGCCCCGCACCCAAACGGATGGCAAAGGTGTTGTGCCCGCCGCGAATTCTCGAATGATAACTCTGGCTGACAAAAACCTCATACCCAGCCCGGACCAGGGCCTTGCTGAGCAACTGGCCTATGGTCACCAGGCCCTGACCGGCCTCGCCGCCAATAAGCAGATGGATGTCCAGTGACATGATCGTGGCTCCCGGGGTTATTTTTTGACTGCCTTGTACCGGGCGTACAGATCGTGGATGCGGTGGCGCAAGGCGCTGATCTTCTTGGAGTCTTCCTTGGAGAGCCAACGCGGTTCGCTGATCGCAAAGATGACCTTGGCCAGCTCATCGAGCACGCTCTCGGTGGCGAGGCACCACTCATCGGTGCAGATATGGGTCATCTCCCTGGCCTCTTCAATATCCTGAGTCAGGAGATCGAGTGATTTCTCGAGATGACACATGAACTCCCGATGCGCACGCAGCATGGTCTCTTCCATTTCAACCTGACGTCTCATGATGTTCCTCCTGTCTTTGGATGGTTCATGATCGACGGACGGGGAAAATTCCCGTCTCGCCCGTTGCCTGCTCACAACTCCAGCAGACGATGATTGATCTCGATGCCCACCATGGCTCCCTGCCCGGCGGCAATAATGGCCTGGGCCTTGCCCGCCTTGAGGGCGCCCAGGGCAAAAAGATTTTCGACAGACGTTTCGCAGACAGAATCGGTTGCAAGTTTGCCTCCGCCGCCATCCCGGGCAAGGCCCAGCCCGGCAAGGCAGGAATCGTTGAGGGTATAATCATAACTGAGCATGACCACCTCGCAGGCGATCTCCTGCCCGCTTGCCAGTTTCACCCCGGTCAACGCCGCATCGCCAAGAAATTCCTGCGGATTGCCGACCAAAAAGGTAATGCCATCCTTGGCCAGCAGCTCGGCATGATCCTCCGGCATAAGACCAGCCGGAAGGATGAGCGTTATATCCGGAGTGAACATCTGCCGCATGGCAAAAGCGAGGCGCATGGCGTCGAGGGAATCGCCGAGGATAACGAGTTTTTTGCCGGTGGTGCGGTAGCCGTCGCAGTCAACACAGGTAAAGACCGTCCGGCTGAAGAATTTGTTCATCCCCTTGATTTTCGGCGGATGCTCAACAGCCCCGGCGGAAACGATGGCATAGGGCGCCTGATACCGACCCTTTTCCGTGAACACGGTAAAACCATTTTCGGCCCGCACCGAAACAACATGCAATCGTCTGAAATCGGCGCCAAAGGATTTGATCTGCCTGATGCCGGTGTCAACAAGCTCTTTGCCGGAGGTGATTTCAAGGCCGAGATAGTTTTCGATCTGCAGGGCATGGCGGGTCCGGCCGCCGCCGTGATCGATGAGGAGAACCTTGCGGTTATAGCGGGCAAGATGGATGGCAGCCTGCAAACCGCCAGGCCCTGCCCCGATGATGATGCAGTCGTAACGGTTTTCTTTCATGGGCTTTCCTGGTCCTCCCCCCGGCGGCAGGAAATCGTTTACAAGAAGGGACAGCGGAAAAGCCCGAGACAGGGAGATGGCCCAGACTTTTCCGCGAACAAGGGCTCAAAGGAGTCGATAGGGATATGCTCGCTTGGTCCACTCATTGTCGGGAAAAACCGCGCTCAGTTTTTCATAGGCATCCTTCAACGGCTTGGGATCATGCGACCGCTTGTAGCGACAGACGCCGCACAAAAAAATGGCCTCCGGGGCGCTGCCGCTTTGGGCATACCCGTCAACCAGCTGCTCAAGGCGAGCCAAGGCCTCGTCAAACCGGTCATTTTCAAAATGATATTTGCCCAGCCCCAGCAGGAGCGAGGGGATCAACTCATCAGGCCCGAGGAACCCCACGGTCCGATGATGTTCCTGGGCTTCCGGACTTAAGGTTATCAGGGTGGGCGTCCACTTGACATTGAAGTTCTCCGAGTGGGGCTTGCTGTCGGACGGAATGCGGAGCGGGATAAAATTTTCTTCGATGAAACGGACAACCTTGCTTTCGGGATACGTAACTGTATCCATCTGTTGGCAGCCAATTCAGTTGGGGTTAAAAAAATCGAGCAGGATCGGTTTGCCCGCCTTCTGCCCCAGACTCAGGGCCTCGTCCATTTCCGTGCGCCATTGGATTTTTGCGGCCATGATTTTCCTCCTTTTGAGGTTCGTTACTAAGATCAGACTGCGACTCAATCTGCATCCCACAAAAAAACTGGATGTCAGCCGCCAATCTCATAATCAAAGAACTCGCGGGCAGTATCTTCGTACTTGTTTCCCAAGTCTACCATTTTACTTTTGATCTCTTTCCGCGCCGGGCTCCATTCCGTTGGGCATGCGGTACGCAACTGATCCAGCCGATCATCAAGCTCGGTCATGACGATATTCAGGCCATTGATCTTTTCATACATCCGCTGCTTGTCGCCTGTCGGCAATTTATCCATCTGGCGCATGACATTATACAGTTTTGCTTTCCACGCCGTGAGTTCCGTATCCACATTCCTGCAATAATCCTTAACGTCCATGGCTTCACCCCTCTGTTTGAAGTTGTCAGATTGTGACTGGCCCGCATCATGAAACGTGCAGTATGTTTTCTGGACTCACCTCCTTTTTTGTCCTCCAGGAAAAGGAACGATCCGTTTTCTCCTAATTTATCCACCGGAAAGGGCCTGCTACAGTTGTTCGATGTTCTTTCTGAGCTGACCGATCTGCAGACCCAACGACACGCATTGCTTGCCGTCCATGCACTGCTGCGCTTCGGAATCCTCCAGGAAGGTCTTGAGTTCGTGCTGGTCCTTCTTGAGATCAACAACCCAAGCCTTGTTCTGCTTGTCGTAATCAACCTTGAGGTCGATGCCGCAGGTGCCGATCTCCGGAAAAACCGCCTTGATCTTTTCGCACAGTTCTTCCTTGGTGTGCATGGCTTTTCCTCCTGTTATCAGGTTATTTTGACTTCTTATCTTAATTACAATACGCCTTGGGAAACTGGATGTAAAGGGGAGGGGGAAGTTGTGCCCAGGATGCTTGTCGTGGTTGACTTTGGGGCAAATGGATGTTTCTCGCGCACGAAAATAAACCGCTGTTCTCTAGGCGAAAAAACGGGAGGAGAGGAAATTCTGAGGCCCAGGTTGCCTGTCAGGCTCTTGCCTTACCGGATGGCCTGGGCAATCTCCTGCTGCATGGCGTCGATAACCGCGATGGGATCAGCGGCCTTGGAGATGGGGCGGCCCACAACCACCTGATCGGCGCCGCTTTGAATGGCGCGGCCTGCGGTCATGATCCGGGTCTGGTCGTCGGCAGTGTCAAGGACATTGGCCCCAGGCCTGATCCCCGGCGTGACCAGCAGCAGCTTTTCGCCGAGTCCATCGCGCAACCGGGCCGCCTCAAGGCCGGAGGAAACCACCCCGTCGCAGCCCAGCTCCAGAGCCCGTTTGGCGCGAAAATAGACGAGATCCTCGATGGACTGGGTCATGCCCATGGCCCGCAGGTCATCCTCGCCAAAACTGGTGAGCACCGTCACGGCCAGCAGCTTGATGTCGCCTTTTTCCTCCAGGGCCGCGCGGATGATCTGGTCATTGCCGTGCACGGTTGCTAGGCTCACCCCGTGTTTCCTCAGTTGGGCCACGGCCAGCTTCACCGTCTCCGGGATATCAAAGAACTTGAGATCAAGCATCACCTTGTGGCCCCGGTCAACCAGCCAGTCAACGGTCTGGAACCAGTCGGCCATGAAGAGTTGCAGCCCGACCTTGTAAAAACCGAGATGGGACTCGGTTTTTTTCACCAGCTCCCTGGCCTGCTCCGGGGTTTCCACATCAAGGGCCAGGATGATCCGTTCTTTCAAGGGAATGTCTTTCACGCGCTACCTTTTTCCTTTTTTCTTGTGCCGACCTACTGAATATCCACCTTCACCCGGCCGCTGACATCGTAGGCATCCTTCTGCATGTCATACACCATCCCCTTGCCGTGGATGTCCATGTCCTTACCGGTAATCTGCACCGGCGCCAGGGTTGTGATCTTCCGGGCCTGGTCATCGTAGCTGATGCTGTCGGACTGAATCAGAAAGCCCTTCTCTGCCTGCACGTTCACCCCGTTGCGCATGGTGAGGATTTTTTTCTTGCTGTTGTATTCGCCTTCCTTGCCGGTGATCACAAATCTGCGCTCGGCGTTCTTGAAAACCTGCGCCTCCACGGTAACGAGCTGCATTCTGTCCTGATCTTCTCCGGAATAGAGCTGCTTGGCCTGAATCTGCCAATCCCGCACCCCGTTTTTCAGCTGGGAGAACGAAACTCCATCCATGCTGAATCCGGCGACCGCGGTCGTTTTTTGGGGAGCGGCAATGCTTGGGGCCATGCCGCCGCGCGGAGACAAGGCCCTGGTAAACGCCCCGCCCCAGATCGGCCAGGAGAGCAACAGGGCCACGGGCAGCAGCCAGAGGATATTACGGTAGCCGGTCATCATCGCAGATACCTCGCAAGCAATTCTTCCCGTTTTTCCTTGGCCTCGACGATCAGTTCGCACAACTCGCGCACCGCGCCCCTTCCTCCGTTCTGCCTGGTCACATAATGGGCAACCGCCTTGACCTCGGCCACCCCGTCGGCCACCGTTGCCGCCAAACCCACCCTGCTGAGCAGGGGAAGATCGAGCCAGTCATCCCCCATGTAGGCGACCTGCTGGGGGGTGAGCTTCTGCTCGGCGAGAATCTTTTCAAAGGCCTCGATCTTGTTGCCCACCCCCTGATAGAGATGGGCCAGCTTCAGATCCTGGGCCCTGCGCTCCACCGCCTCGGAGCGGCGGGCGGTGATGATGCCCACCTCCACCCCGGCCTCACGCAAAAGGCGGATGCCGAAGCCGTCCTTGATATTGAAACTCTTGAGCTCCGTGCCGGAATTACCGTACGTGATGGTGCCGTCGGTGAGCACCCCGTCCACGTCAAGGAGCAGAAGCCGGATCTCCTTGGCCCGGGGCAGACAGGCGCGCCAGGCATAGCCGCGCTCATCCTGGCCACTCCGCGACATGGCCCGCCGGCGCAGCCCTTCGGTGACCTCGCAGTCGGATGGGTACTGGGTGCCAGGAATGCCGCAGGAGCCGCTGTCGGTCATGGACCACCCTCCGCTGCCTGGCGCTGGATAAGGGTATGAATCTCCAAAAGATGGGCGAGCAACGGCTCCACGCCGTTGAGGGGCATGGAGTTGGGCCCGTCGCACAGGGCATTGGCCGGATCGGGGTGGATCTCCATGAACAACCCGTCGATCCCCGCCGCCACGGCGGCCCGGGCCAGGGTCGGGATAAACTCGCGCTGGCCGCCGGAGCTGGACCCTGCCCCGCCGGGCAACTGGACGCTGTGGGTTGCATCGTAGATGACCGGACAGCCGAAGGAGCGCATCACCGGCAGGGAGCGCATGTCAACGACCAGATTGTTGTAGCCGAAGGTGGTGCCCCGCTCCATGAGCATCAGCTTATCTTTTGTCACCGCGTTGATCTTGCTCACCGCATGTTGCATATCCCAGGGCGAGACAAACTGGCCCTTCTTGAGGCTGACCACCTTGCCGGTCTTGGCCGCAGCCACCAGTAGATCGGTCTGCCTGCAGAGAAAGGCGGGGATCTGCAAAACATCCAACACCTCGGCGGCCGGCCCGACCTGGGCCACCTCATGCACATCGGAAACCACCGGCACGCCGAAATCCCGGCGGATATCGGCCAGGATCCGCAACCCTTCCTCCAGCCCAGGGCCACGGAAGGCAGCGAGCGAGGTCCGGTTGGCCTTGTCAAAGGAGGCCTTGAACATATAGGAGATGCCCAGCCGGGAGCAGATATCCTTGAGCCCCGCAGCCACTTCGCGGCACAGGTCGGCGGATTCGATGACGCACGGCCCGCCGATCAATAAAAAAGGCCGGTTGGGACCGACCTCGAAAAAATCAGGAATACGAACAGACGCCACTTTTGCGCTCCTTCGTTAAAGACAGATCCAAGGTGAAAGGGAAAAAGGTTTTCCTCGGATTCTTCGCCTTTAACCTTTAACCTTTCGCCTTTCCCCTTAAATTCCGGCGTTCGTCAGAGCCGCCTTGATGAAATTCGTGAACAGGGGATGCGGTTTCATGGGGCCGGATTTAAATTCCGGATGGAACTGGCAGCCCAGGAACCACGGGTGGTCGGGCAGTTCAATAATCTCCACCAGCTTTTCGTCCGGAGAGGTGCCGCTGATGATGAGGCCATGCTTCACCAGCTCATCTTTAAAAGCGTTGTTGAATTCGTAACGGTGCCGGTGCCGCTCCTCTATCTGGTCCGTGCCGTAGGCCGTGTGGGCAAAGGTGCCCTCCACCATCTTGCAGGGATAGGAGCCCAGCCGCAGGGTGCCGCCCAGGTCGGTGGCTTCGTCGCGGATCTGGATTTTGCCGGTGCGGTAGTCATACCACTCCTTGATGAAGTAGATGACCGGATGCTTGGTCAATTGGTTGAACTCGGTGCTGTCGGCGTCTTTCATCCCGGCGATATGCCTGGCGAACTCAATCACCGCCAGCTGCATGCCAAGGCAGATACCGAAATAGGGAATCTTTTTCTCCCGGGCAAAGGTCACGGCCTGGATCTTGCCCGCCACCCCGCGACTGCCGAAGCCGCCCGGCACCAATACCCCGTGGCACCCGGCCAGCAGACCGTCGGCACCCTTGTCTTCGATCTCCTCGGCGCTCACATAGCGGAGCCGCACCTTGGCCTCGTTGGCCACGCCCCCATGCACCAAGGCCTCGTGCAGACTCTTGTACGACTCGGTCAGATCGACGTATTTGCCGATGATGCCGATCTCCACCTCGCGTTTGGGGTGTTTGACCTTCTCGACCAGCTCCTGCCAGGCGTCCAGACGCGGCGATCCGGTCCAGATATTGAGCTTGTTGAGGATGATGTCGTCGAGCCCTTCTGCGTGAAAACAGAGCGGCACTTCGTAGATATTGTCCACGTCGCGGGCCGTGATCACCGCCTCTTTCTCCACATTGCAGAACAGGGAGATCTTGGCCTTCAATTCGTTACTCAGCAGGCTTTCGGTACGGCAGAGCAGGATATCCGGCTGGATGCCGATGGCCCGCAGCTCCTTGACGCTGTGCTGGGTGGGCTTGGTCTTCACCTCGCCTGCGGTCTTGATGTAGGGAACCCAGGTGACATGGATGTACAGGGAGTTTTCGCGCCCCACATCGGTGCGAAACTGACGGATCGCCTCCAGAAATGGCAGCCCTTCGATATCGCCGATGGTGCCGCCGATCTCGATTATGGCCACATCCACCTCGCCTTCAAACTGGAGGATGGCTCGCTTGATCTCGTCGGTGACATGCGGGATCACCTGCACGGTGCCGCCCAGGTACTCGCCGCGCCGCTCCTTGCTGATCACCGAATGGTAGATGCGGCCCGAGGTGTAATTGTTGCGCTGGCCCAGGGCCACGGAGGTGTACCGCTCGTAATGGCCGAGGTCCAGATCCGTCTCCGCGCCGTCGTCGGTGACATACACCTCGCCGTGCTGGAAGGGGTTCATGGTGCCGGGGTCCACGTTGATGTACGGGTCCAGCTTCTGAAAGGTGATGGACAGCCCGCGGCTCTCGAGCAGAGCGCCGATGGACGCGGCAGCCAACCCTTTTCCCAGGGAAGAGAGAACGCCGCCGGTGATAAAAATGAACTTGGTGCGATGGGTCTGATTGGTAGTTTTCATAAAATGGCGCCGGTCTCATAGAAAATAGGAAAAAACACGGTGGATGGCTTTCAACCTGAGCAACACAACCCATCGCCGCAACGCAAGCCGGGGGAAGCGAGGCCTGCGCCGGGATTCCACCAAGCGATCGACAAACAGCTGGGAAACAAGGACCACAGCCCCATACAATCAGGGCGCATTACATTCCCACCAAAATACAGCATCCGCCCCTCTTTTGTCCAAGGGAAAATGCCTCTTTTGGCAAGAGAAATTGCCGAGCCGCCTGGAGCACCTCGGACGCATCGACGCTGAATTCATAAAGGCAGTCCAGAGGACTTGGTCTGCCGGATGCAGGTCGGAGTTTCGGATATTCGCCGACTAATCCGTAAAGCTGGTCCACAAAATGTATGTTCAGCGGGGAAGAAACTATTTTGTGAGGTTTTTCAGAATCGCCTCACTGTACTCCGGATATAACTTTCTGACACAGTCTGGACAGATGCCATGGGAAAATTGCGTGTCGGAATTATTAGATATGTAAGTTTCAATCTGTTGCCAATACCCGCCGTCATCCCGGATCTTTTTGCAATTGGCGCAAATAGGCAACATCCCTTTCAGGATCTTGACGTTATTCAAAGCCTCCTGCAGACTCTCCGCCAAGGCACGTTGTTCTTCTTCCGCATTTTTGATCATTTTGAAAATAGGCTTTATTGAAATCACGCCCACAAGCATCATCGCAGAACCAAAAACACCTATGATCTCAAAAGAATAATCCACAACGCGATGCGTCGCCGGAGCGGACAACAAAGTCACAAGAGTAATAAAACGACGGACAGCCATGGTGGCTATGCCTACAGAAAGCAACAACCAGGCCCGGGTATGCCCCGTAAGAATGATGAGCCGAAAAGAATAATACACGGCAGCGCACTGTAGAATGAGCGAAACGAAAACGATGATGGCAAAAGACATAGAATTCCCCATGCGTGTTGCTCTTCTTTGGCATTGACCCTCCTTGCGGGAGGCTAGTGACCATTGTTATCATATGCCATCTCGGATCAATTCTATACAAGCAAAGTTTCTCGGAGCTCCCAAGGTTGCCTAAACTGGTCAACATCATGGGGTCAACGTTTCGAATATTCGCCTACTAATCCGCAACGCTCAGCGCTCATGGTCTTCTTTTCCCGATGCATTTGCGGCTTGTTGCCTTTGTGACAAATAAGGTAGTATGGCAAAACATTCATCAAGCCTGAGGAAACACGTTCCACCATGCCTTTTCGCCGCAACATAAAAACCAGCGCCATCCTAGTGCTTCTCTGCCTGTTTGCCCAAGCCTTTTCCGGCTGCAAGGAGGGCAAGGTTCCGGAAAAGCCCCTTGTTCAGGAAACTCCGGCCCGCCCGCCCGGCTGTCAGGGATGCCACACGGAGGTCCGGCTCGACCCCTCCCACGATCTCGCCTGCACCGCCTGCCACCAAGGAAACCCGGAGGGAGCAACGCAGGAGCAAGCCCACGCCGACCTCATCAGCCACCCCGCCCATCCTGACCAGATGCAGAAGACCTGCGGCACATGCCATGCCAGCCAGGTAGCCCAGACTGCCACTTCCCTGCATTTCACCGCAGCCAAAGAGGTCAACAGTGTGCGCACCGGTTTTGGCGCCCAAGCTCCCCTTGGTTCCCTTGCGGAAATCCCGATCCGCGAAACAATCGCCTCCCCGCTTGACCTTGCCGACGATCTGCTCCGCCGTCGCTGCCTGCGCTGCCATGTGTACAATTCCGGCGACGGCTACCCGGAAACGGTGCGCGGCACTGGCTGCGCCGCCTGCCATCTCGCGTACACCAACGGCAAGATGAGTGGTCACGGTTTCAGCAAATCACCACCGGACAGCCAGTGCCTGCACTGCCATTACGGCAACTTCGTTGGCGCCGACTATTATGGCCGTTTTGAGCACGACTTCAACCAAGAGTACCGCACCCCCTACCGCACCGACACCACGGAAACCCGGCCCTACGGGGTTGAATTCCATCAGTTGGCCCCGGATATCCACCAACAGAAAGGCATGGCCTGCATCGATTGCCACTCCGGGGCGGAGCTCATGGGCGGACACGGTGCAGCCAAGGGCTCACCTCCGGCCATCACCTGCCTCGGTTGCCACGGCTGGCGCAAAGGCCAACCCCTGCCCCTGAACAATCTCCAGATCGAGGCGGACCGGCTGGTGCTCATCACCCGGTTGACCGGCAAGAAATTGGTGGTGCCCCAGCCTGTCCACCCGGCCCACCGGCAGTACGAAAAAAAGGCCCATTGCACTGTGTGCCACAGCCAGTGGTCCTTTAACGACCAGGGAACCCATCTGCTCAGAACCGATAACCCCGACCATCCCGCCTGGTCCCGGCTCAGCGTGCAGGGCAGCCGCGAGGTTGAGGAGCAGCTGGACAACCCCGCCGACCAAGCCCCTTCCCTGCGGGACAAGATCACCGGCACGCCGAGCCCAAGCCTGTGGCTCAAGGGCTACGAGCTGCGCCGCTGGGAAAGCCCCCTGATCGGTATCGGGCCGGACAACATGCTCCACATCTTCCGGCCCATCCTGGACCTGCACCTCTCCATGGTTGACGCAAACAAAAAGGTAATTTTCGACAACGTGGGCATGGAACCCAGGCAGCAGCGCTATCTCCCCTACACCCCGCACACCGTTGGCAAGGCCGGGGCGTTCTACACCGAACGGCTCAAGCCCAACCTCCCCATCGAGACCAAACCATGAGTTGCCCCAGACATATTCGAACACTCTCTCTCCCCGCTCTCCTGTTTCTCTGCGGGGCAACCTTTTCCGGCTGCACCACCGTGCTCACCAGCACCCCGCCGCCCAAGGCTGCCCCGCCGACCAAACCCGCAACCAAGACAGGGGGACGCGTCCCCGCCACGCAAAGGCCCTACCAGATCGACGGCAAGACCTACTATCCGCTGCCCTCGGCCGAGGGATACGTGGAAACCGGCACCGCCTCCTGGTATGGCAACCCATTCCATGGCCGCAAGACCTCCAACGGCGAAACCTACAACATGTACGACTGGACCGCGGCCCACAAGACCCTGCCCATGAACACCCGGCTTCTGGTGGAAAACCTCGGCAACGGCAAATCCACCACGGTGCGGATCAACGACCGCGGCCCCTTCGTGGGAACCAGAATCATCGACCTCTCCTATAATGTAGCCAGGGATCTGGGCATCATGAAGGAAGGGACCGGCCAGGTCCGGATCACCGCCCTGGGCGAGGCGGAAACCGTGCAGCTGGCCGACAACAAGACCGCGGCCCGCTTCCTGCCCCACGAGGATTTCCAGAAGGGTGATTTTTATGTCCAGATCGGCGCCTTCACCCTCCAGGCAAACGCCGACCGGCTGAAGGACAAAATGAACAAGGGCGGCAGGGAGACCGAGACCTTCCGCCATGAGCGGGGCGACCAGATCTTCTACCGCGTCCAGGTCAAGGCAGGCAACACCCTGACCGCAGCCAAACAGATGGCCCAGACCATGGCCGGTTCCGGCTTCCCCGAGGCTTTCGTGGTGGCGCGGTAAGACCCTGCAGCACAATTTCTTGACAGCCGAAGGCCAATCGTTATATCCCATAACCATGGGCTGTTTTTTATAATGAAAGGCGCCGTTCCCCCACTCTGCCGAGGAGGGCTGTCATGATTTTCAAGGTCTTCAAGAAACAAGAGCTCGCCCGCCTGCATGAGCTGCTGGCCGTCAACATCGTTGTCGGCCCCGTTGTCAAGGGCAAGGACCGCAACGGCAAGCCCCTGTACGATTTCGATGTGGTCTACGATTTTAACGAACTCGCCCTTGACTACACCCAGACGGTGCATTCGCCCAAGCGCTTTGTCCTGCCCTACCACGAAACCTTGTCCACCTTTGCCGTGAGCCGCGACGGCTGGGAAAAACATGTTGACCTCAATGTCTACCGTCCCCTGGTTTTCTTCGGCATGCATGCCTGCGATATCAATGCCCTGAACAAGCTGGATCTGGTTCTGGCGCAAAGCACCTACCCCAACCCGTACTACATGGGCAAACGAAAAAACCTCTTCATCATCGGGATCGACTGCAACCCGGAGCCCCAATGTTTCTGCCGCTCCATGGGGACAGACTCCGCCATCCACGGCTTCGACCTGTTTCTCACCGACCTGGGCGACGGATATTTCGCGGAGATCCTTTCCGCCACGGCCTTTGACCTGCTGAACCAGATCAGCTGCAAGGATCCGAGCGCCAAGGATCTCGCCCTTTACAAACAGGCAACCAACGGAAAAAACAAGCACTACACCGCCAAGGTGGAAACCTCGGATCTCACCAAGATCCTCGACCTTGAGTTTGAATCCCCGGCCTGGGATGCCTGGGGCGAGAAATGCCTTTCCTGCGGCACCTGCGCCAATGTCTGCCCCACCTGTTATTGCTACGGCGTTGAGGAGCATGTCGATCTCGACCTGACGCACGCCAGCAAGACAAAATCGCTGCACTCCTGCAACCTCATCGACTTTGCCAAGGTGGCCGGCGGCCATAACTTCCGGCCCACAAGCGCCAGCCGGTTGAAATACCGCTACTATCACAAGCATCGCGGCTTCGTGGAGGCCTTTGAGGAATCCCTCTGCGTGGGCTGCGGCCGCTGCGGGGCAGCCTGCCTTGCCGACATCACCCCCCCCGAAGTCATCGCCAGCGTCCGGGGCAAGGAGTAAGCCATGCAAAACAAACTCCACTTCATCGACGTTCTCGGCAAAGGCGCCGGAGCACACCGCAAGCAAGACCCGGGCAGCTTCGAATACACCCTGCCCGCCGAGATAACCAGCATCTACCAGCTCACCGCCAGCGAAAAGCTCTACCAGATCCAGATCATCGACCCCGAGCAGCGCAACCGTTTTTCCTTTAAGCCGGGCCAATTCGTGATGCTGGAGCTGCCGGGGATCGGCGAAGCGCCGTTTTCCATCTCCTCTTCCCCGGTGCGGCGCGGCGACCTCGAGCTGTGCATCCGGGCGGTGGGCAATTTCACCAATTTTCTCGCCAAGGTGGAACGGGGCGCCAGGGTGGGGATAACCGGCCCGTTCGGCACCCATTTCCCCCTGGAGAAGATGCAGGGTCAGGACATCCTGCTCATCGGCGGAGGGTTGGGCATCGTGCCCCTGCGCTCTCCCCTGCTGGCCGTGCTGGAAAACCGGAGCAGATACGGCCGGGTGGACATCATGTACGGGGCCAAAACCCCAACGGAACTCCTTTTCACCTACCAGTACGAGGAATGGCGCCGGTTTGACATCAACCTCGGCATCACGGTGGACAAAGCGGACAAGAGCTGGAAGGGGCGCACCGGCCTGATCACCGAACTCCTGAAGGAACGCATCGCCCAGACAGCAAGCCTGCGCGAGAACACCTATGCCATCGTCTGCGGGCCGCCGGTTATGTTCCATTTCGTCTGCAAGATGCTGACCGAGGCCGGACTGCCCATGCAGAAGATGTTCGTCTCCCTGGAGCGCCGCATGCACTGCGGCCGGGGCAAATGCTGTCGCTGCAACATCGGCTCGACCTATACCTGCCTGGACGGTCCGGTCTTTGACTACTGGTCGGTGATGAACCTCAAGGAGGCGATCTGAGATGAGCGAACCACTCTCCTACCTCGGCGTTGCCCTTGCCCGGCCAAAAGTCGGGTTCTTCGAGCTTTCCTCCTGCGAAGGGTGCCAGCTGCAGCTTCTGAATAACGAGGCCACCCTCCTGGACTTTCTCAATCTGGTGGAGATCGTCAACTTCCGCGAAGGCATGAGCGAGCGCGGCGACAACTACGACATCGCCTTTGTCGAGGGCAGCGTCACCCGCAAGGACGAAATCACCCGGCTCACCGAGATCCGCAAGAACGCCAAGATCCTGGTCGCCCTCGGCTCCTGCGCCTGCTTCGGCGGGGTCAACCAGCTGAAAAACCGCTTCCGCGATCTGGACTGGGTCAAGAAAGAGGTGTACGGCGACTTCCCCATCGAGACCATGGAGGTGCATCCCCTGGCGGATTTTGTCCAGGTGGATCTTTCGATCTTCGGCTGCCCCATCAAAAAGGAGGAGGTCGAGCGAATCGTCACCGATCTGGTGGTGGGCAAAACGGTGCGACATCCGGAATACCCGGTGTGCATGGAGTGCAAGGCCAACGAAAACATCTGCCTGTTCGAGCTCGGCGAGCCCTGCCTCGGCCCGGTCACCCGGGCCGGCTGCGATGCCTGGTGCACCAGCAACCGCAGGGGGTGCTGGGGGTGCCGCGGCCCGGCGGAAGGGGCCAATCTCAAACAACTGGAAAAGATCATGCACACCTACGGCTTTGACCGCGAGATCATCCTCGACCGACTGGAATGTTTCGGCGGATTCGCCTCTTTCACGCAGACAGCCCCCACTCAGGACAAAAAATCCCCTGCCAGGAGGAAAAAATCATGAAGCTCTCCTGCGAGATCAATGTCCACCACCTGACCCGGGTGGAAGGGCACGGCAACATCAGCATCAGCATCAAAAACGGGGTGGTCAAAAAGGCGCAATGGGAGGTGGTGGAAACGCCCCGCTTCTTCGAGGCCATGCTGGTGGGCAAGCACTGGGAGAATGCGCCCTACATCTGCGGGCGGATCTGCGGGATCTGCTCCATCGGCCACACCCTGGCCAGCATCCGGGCCGTGGAAAACGCCTTCGGCATCACCCCCTCGCCCCAGACCGCGAGCCTGAGACTTTTGCTCAAGCACATGGAAACCCTGCAAAGCCATATCCTGCACCTCTATTTTCTGGCCGCCCCGGATTTCCTCGGCGCGGGCAGCGTGCTGCCCCTGGCCAAGACCAACCCCCAGGAGGTACAACGGGCCCTGCGCCTCAAGCTGCTGGCCAACGATGCCTGCGACATCATCGGCGGCAGACGGTTGCACCCCACCCGTACCGTGGTGGGCGGCTTCACCATGCTGCCGGAAAAGAGCCAGCTGGAAAAAATCCGCCAACGGCTGATGGCCTCGATTCCCGACCTGCTCGCTTCGGCGGAGCTGTTTAAAACCTTTGCCATCCCGGACTTCAGCCGGGAAACGGAATTCGTTTCCCTCAAGGGCGACACCGGCTATCCCTTTATCGGCGGCGGACTTGTCTCAACCGATGGAGTCGTCAAAAAGGAAAGCCAATACCGGGCCATGACCAACGAATACTGCACAGAGGGCTTCACCTCCAAGCTGAGCAAACTCTCCCGCCGCTCCTTCGCCGTTGGCGCCCTGGCGCGCCTGAACAACAATTTCACGCTGCTTCATCCCACGGCGCGGGAGATCTCCAAATTCCTCGGCCTTGTCCCGGTCAACCACAACCCGTACATGTGCAACGTGGCCCAGCTGGTGGAATGCGTGCATGTGGTTCTTGATTCCGTGCGGCTCATCGACACCCTGCTGGGCAGCCCCTGGCAGGAACCGCGCCGGCAGGTAAAGGCGAAAAAAGGGGAAGGGGTCGGCGCGGTGGAGGTTCCCAGGGGCATTCTCTACCACTATTACAAATTCGACAAAGACGGCAAGGTCACCAAGGCGGATTGCGTTATCCCCACCAGCCAGAACCACGCCAATATCCTGCACGACATCGAAGCGCTGGCCAGCCAGTATGCCCGGACCGGCAAACAAGACCGGGAGATCGAGCTGCTCGCCGAGATGCTGGTGCGGGCTTACGATCCCTGCATCTCCTGCTCGGTGCATTAGCCTGCCCGCTTTGCCATGGCGCTCGGGCTCTCACGCAAAATAGCGGCGATCCCCGCATAAAAAATAATTCCAAAATTACCGCAACAGGGTATGATGTGGAGTCTTTCATAGGGGATTTATACGCATGCCAACCGACAACTCCGCAAGCAACACCGAGCAGAACCGCCGGGAAAATTTCCGGATTGACGACCTCCTGGCAACATCGGTGCAAAAGGTCGCAAACGGCGTCCTGCCCGTGGCCAGGATTATTCCCGTGGCCCTTTCCGAATCCGGCAGGCTCGGCGGGGGGTTGAGGCCGTTTTCCCACGAAATCGACCCCTCCTTCGCCCTGATGCTTCTTGAGGCCAACACCAAGCTGGATCTCCTGTATGAGTTCTTCAAGATGCAAAAATACAACGACGAGAAGGACCTCAGGCCCTCCTTGACCCAGTTGCTTCTCCAGATCAACACCAAGCTCGACTCCCTTCTTGATTTTCATCATATTGCCAGATTGCCGGAAACAACCCGGGTTGGCGAGGTAAGCCTGAGCGCCAGCGGCATCAAGCTCACCACCCAGGAGACGCTTGATGCGGGCGATCTCGTTGAGGTCCACATGCTTCTCTCCACGGATCAACCCTGCTGGGTCGTGATCGGCGGTTCGGTTGCCCGGACAAACCCGCTCCCCGAGGGCGGCAATCAGGTGGCTGTCCAATTTACCACGACAAATGCGACCATCCAGGACGCCATCGCCACCTATGCCCTCAGAAAACAAAAAGAACAGCTCATCAGTCAACGCTGGCTGGAACCCTGACCTTTCCGGCTTTAACGGGAAAACTCCGCGCCAGACGATAGACTGCAACACCATACGCGTTCCACGGAAAAACGGATAAAAACATGTTCACAATCATCGGCATCGTAGTTGTTTTAGGCTCGGTCATCACCGGCTACGCCATGGGGAAAGGCAACTTTCACGTCCTGTTCCAGCCGGCGGAGGTAATCATCATCTTCGGCGCAGCCATCGGCAGCTTGATCATCTCCTCGCCGGGCAAGGCGCTGAAGGTCATCGTCGGGCACCTCGGCGGCATCTTTGCCGACTCCCACCTGAGCAAGGCCCATTACCTGGAGCTGTTGCTGCTCATGAACGCCGTCTTCTTCAAGATCAAGAAGGAGGGGTTGGTCGCCATCGAGTCCGACATCGAAAACTACGAAAAAAGCCCGCTGTTTCAAAAATATGGCAACATCATGAAGGACAAGGAGGCAGCGGAATTCATCTGCGATACGGTCCGCACCATGCTCAGCGCCAATTACCCTGCCTATGAGCTGGACAACCTCATGGAGATCGACCTGGAAGCCAATCAGCACGAACGCATGCTGCCCGCCCACAGTATCAGCAAGATAGGCGATGCCCTGCCCGGCCTGGGCATTGTCGCGGCGGTTTTGGGTATCGTTATCACCATGGGATACATCAACGAATCGGCCGAGGTACTGGGCCACCATATCGGCGCCGCCCTGGTCGGCACCTTCTTTGGCGTACTTGCCTGCTACGGCTTTGTCGGGCCCATGGGAACCAAGCTGGAACACCATGCCCTTGAGCGCGAGACCTATCTGCGGGTGATCAAAACCTGCCTGCTCGCCGCCTATTCCACCAGCTTCATGGTGCAGTTCGCCGTTGAGGCTGGCCGCCGCGCCATTCCCGGCGACGATCGCCCATCCTTTGCCGAGGTTGAGGAGGCCATCAAGAAATGGAAGACAAAAGCATAATCATAAAAAAGGTTAAAAAGATCTCTGCCGGCGCCCACGGCGGCAGCTGGAAGGTGGCCTTTGCCGACTTCATGACGGGGATGATGGCCTTTTTTCTCCTCATGTGGCTGGTCAACATGACCCCCCAACAAAAGAAAGAAGAGCTTGCCAGACATTTTAAGGAATATAGCATCTTTTCCGAAGGTGGCGCTGGCAGCGGTGCAGAGATGATCGCCAAGGAGCAAGTCGCCTCCGAGGCCCAGATCACCGTTACCCAAGCCCCGGCTGCTGGCGGCGAAATAGAAGGCGAAGCCTCCGCCGCCGGGCTGGAACGCTTCAAGGAACAGCTGCAGCAGGAAATAGAGCAGAAACTTGCCGATCTCAAGGATCAGGTGCGCATTGAGGTATTCGAGGGCGGAGTCAAGGTGGACATCATGGACAAGGAGGGGAACCCCATGTTCCCCTTGGGCAGCACGGTGTTGACCGAAAGCGGCCAGAAAATCCTCAAGGTGCTCTGCGACAACATCAAGAACACCTCGAACCGCATTGAAATCGAAGGCCATACCGATGCGGTGAGTTATGCAAAAAAAGAGTTCGGTAACTGGGAACTTTCCACGTCCAGAGCCTCGGCCGCCCGGGTCGAAGTGGAAAAAAACGGCATCCCGTCCAGTCGCCTTCTGCGGGTTTCGGGCTATGCCGCCACCGAGCCGATCATCAAGGACAACCCCTTTGACCCCCGCAACCGGAGAATAAGCCTACGCCTCTACCCGGAAAAAAACAAAACTTCTGCCCAAGCGCAGCCACAACCCCAAGCACAACCGGCTCAGCCGCAATCGCAACCCCCGGCGCAGGTTGCCCCCAAAACGCCACCGCAGGCCGCGCCCCAGGTTCACCCAACCCCCATGAAGTAACAAAACCCCGGCGAAAAAACAGGGGCCGTGCCGAAGCAACCTTTCGTTACGGCCCTCCCTAATGCAGGACGCCCCATCCCATCCCTCCGCCGATACTGCGGTTACGGTTACGAGCACCCCCGCCCCCCCCGGACAAATCAGCATTCAGGCCCCGCAATCACTTGCACGACCTTATCCCATTGATTCTACGCTTTTCCATGAAAACAATTTGACAAGGAATCTGACTCCCTGTAATGTAAATGAGCATTCACATTACAGGGAGCTGCCGTGCCGCCAAAAAAGATCACCCATATCCGCCGGGAAGAGATTGTCCAGGCCGCCCTTCAGGTTATCGGCGAAAAGGGCGTGCACGGCCTCACCATCACCGAGATCGCCGGCCGGGCCGGGATGAGCGATGCCAATATCTACCGCCATTTCAAAGGCAAGCAGGAGATTCTCGGAGCGCTGGGGGATTTCATCGGCGAGGCGGTGATGGGCAAGGCCGCGGGAATCGCGGCTGGGCAAGGAACGGCGGTGGAAAAACTCAAGATCATTTTTCTTGCCCATGCCGCCCTGATTGCCGCAAACCCGGGACTGCCCCGATTCATGTTTTCCGAGGAAATCCACCTCGGAGACCCGCATCTGGCCAAAACCATAGCCGGCAAAATGGCGGGGTATATCGAAACGCTGAGCAACGTCATTGCGGCAGGAATCAACGATGGTGAGTTCCGCCCGCTTTCCCCGAGGGAGACAGCGATCACCCTGCTGGGCATGATCCAGTTCACGGCCCTGCGCTGGTCCATAACCCGCGGCGCTTTCAACCTCGATGGAGAGGCCGGGCACCTGTGGGACAATTTCCTGCGACTGACCCAAACATCCTCTTCTCCAATGCCGGCAGAAACCAACCCCATGGGATCCGTATGAAAAAAACGCTCCTTTTCCTGATACTCTCCATTGTGTTCATCGGCCCGGCCAAGGCAGCGGAACCGCTTACCCTTGCGGAGGCCCTGACCACGGCCGGCAAAAATCATCCCCAGATCGAAGAAGCGGCTGCAACCCTCTCTGCCACCGAGGCCAAGCTCGGTCAGGCCAAGGCCAACTACTGGCCCCAGATCAATCTCGCGGCGGATTGGAACAAGGGCGACACCTTCCTCACCGCCCTTGGCGGCATCAAGGAAACCGAGGTCTCCACCACCTCCGTGGTGGTCCGGCAAAATCTCTATGATTTCGGCCGCACCGCCGGAGCCACCGACGCGGCACGCGGGGCCAAAGCCGCGGCGGCGGAAGGAGTATCGGTCAGCCGCCAGGATGTGGCCTTCCGGGTCAAGGCCGCCTGGTATCTCGTCCTGGCGGCGGAAAAACAGGTGGAGGCCAGCCGGAAAACCGTGGCTGCCCGTGAAGGATTGGCCCGCCAAGCCGGGGAATTTTTCCTCCACGGAATCCGCTCCAAGGTGGAGGTGGCCAGAACCGAAGCCGCACTGTTCGCAGGCAAAAGCCTGTTGATCCGGGCCGAGAACAACCGGGATCTGGCCCGGCTGGAGCTGGCCAACGCCATGGGACTCGATTCCCTTGCGGACCGGCCCCTGGCCGAGCCGGAAACAAACGCGGCCCCCGCGCCGGAAGATCTGGCCAGCCTGCGGGAAGAAGCCCTGCGCAACAGAAGCGAACTCAAACGGCTCTCCTCCCTCAAGGATGCGGCTTCCGGCTCTCTGCGTTCGGCGCGCAGCGGCTATCTTCCCACCCTCTCAGGCACGGCCAGCTATGGCGACGCTGCCCAGAGCATGCTCCCGGAAGGCCAAATCTGGGCGCTGGGAGTCAATCTCACCCTGCCGGTTTTTTCCGGATTCGCCACCCAGGAACAGGTGCGTGAGGCCGACGCCGCAATGCATGGGGTGGAGGCACAGCACAGAAATCTACGGATGCAGGTCGCCAAGGAAGTGGAATCCGCCTGGCTGGGAATTACCGAAGCCCAAGCCCGGCTCGCGGCAAGCAGCAAAGAGGCGGAGGCGGCCCAGGAAAGCCAGCGTTTGGCCATGGAGCGCTACCGGGAGGGGTTGGGAACAATGATCGAGGCCATTGACGCCCAGGCCCAGGCCTTAAATGCGGAAACCGCCCGGATTCAAGCGGGATACGACCAAAGAATCGCCGAGGCAAGGCTTGACCGCGCCTTGGGCAGACAATAGAGCCGGAATGGAGAGAACAATGAGGCAATTTCCGACGATGCGAAACATACAGAAAAAACATCTCCTGGTGTTGGCCGGGATCCTGACCCTGGGCCTTATCCTGCGGTTCACTGTCCTTGGCCCGACCAAGGTAGAGGTGGTGCGCCTTGCCAAACGGGATCTGACCGCCCAGGTCTATGGCAACGGCACGGTGGAAGCCAAGGTGGTGGTCAACATCGCCAGCAAGATCACCGGCCGCATCGCCGAGGTCGGCGCGGATCAAGGGGATCTGGTCAAACGCGGGCAGGTACTGGCAAAACTGGACACCATCGAATTGCAAGCGCAGGCCAGTCAAGCGTCCGCCACGGCGGAGAAAGCCGCCGCGGCAGTGGCCTTGGAGCAGGCTAACCTGCAAAAAGCCAAGGCCAGCCTGCTGTTGGCCGAAAAAAACAGCAAACGATTCAGCGCCCTGGCCGCCAAGGAACTCGTCTCCACCCAAGAGGCGGAGCAGTATGAAACCGCCTTCTTGGTCGCCAGGGAAGACGCAGCCCGCGCCGCTGCCGCCTTGAACTCCGCTGGGCGCGAAAAAATCGCCGCCGCCGCCGCCATGGCCGCCAGCCGCTCCCGGTTGAACGACGCCCTGATCCTGGCCCCGGAGGACGGGGTCATCATCCGGCGGGATCTTGAACCGGGAGCCACGGTGACCGCCGGGCTGCCGATCTTCCTTTTGGCCAATCCCGACACCGTCTGGGTCAAGGCCAATGTGGACGAATCGCAGCTCAAGGGAGTAGCCCCTGGGCAACCAGCGACCATCACCCTCCGTTCCGCGCCGGGCGAGAAATTCCCCGGCCAGGTGGCCCGCCTTGCCTGGGAAAGCGACCGGGTGACCGAGGAGCTTGAGGTGGACGTGGCTTTTACTCCCGCCCTTAAAAGTTTTCGCCTTGGCGAGCAGGCGGAAGTACTGATCGCGGCAGGTGCGAGACAAGGAGCCCCGGCCCTTCCCAAGGGTGCCCTGGCAACCAAGGGAAAACAGCGCGGGGTCTGGGTGGTGGAAGGCAACCGCCTCCGCTTTCAGGAGGTGTCCACGGGCGTTGAAGATGCCGACTTTATCGAGATCAGCAGCGGTCTTGCCGGAAACGAGAACATCGCCCTTGTCGCCCCCGAACGGATGGGGCAACTCGCCGACGGACAGAAGGTACGGGTGCGCAAATGAATCTGGCCCTCCGCGACATCCGGCACCACCGGAGCCGCTTCATTCAGACCTGCCTCGGCCTCGGGTTGCTCCTCGGAGTGGTGATGAGCATGGGCGGCATCTACCGTGGTCTGTTCACCGATGCCACTGCGGTGCTGAATGCCACGGCTGCGGACCTCTGGGTGGTGCAGCAGGACACCAGTGGCCCCTTTGCCGCCACCTCGCGCATTCCCGAGGAGATCAAGTACCGGATCAAGGCGGTCCCCGGGGTGGAGCAGGCCTCGGCCCTCTCCTTTCAAAACATCCAGAGCGAACGGCATGGCAAGCCCTTCCGCTTTTTTTTGGTGGGCTACGAGCTGGGGGGCATGGGTGGCCCGCCAGAAATCGTGGCCGGACACCCCATCGGACAAAAACATTACGAGATCGTGGTGGACCGCGCCATGAAGATCGCGCTGGGCGAACAGCTGCGGCTGGCAGGGGACGACTACACCGTGGTCGGCCATACCGCCAAAATGGTTTCCTCGGCAGGCGACCCGGTGGCCTATGTGACCCTGGCCGACGCCCAGAAGATCCAGTTCAAGGATGACAACAACGCCATCCGCAACAGCCGTGAAAAACTCGCAGGCCAGCTGAGCCGCCTGCCCTTTCTTGCCCCGAACCAGGCCAGCCAGCTCACCCCGCAGATCGCAACCATTGTCGGCTCGACCCACATCGCCAATACCGTGGTGGCGCGGCTCGCTCCGGGGGCGGATCTTGTCCGGGTTCAGGAGCGGATCAGCCGCTGGAACCACTTCCGCCCCCTGACCGGCAAGGATCAGGAACGCATCCTCACCGAGGGCATGATCAAGAAGGCCAAGATGCAGCTCGGGTTGTTTAGGGCCATCCTGCTCATCATCTCCGGGGTCATCATCTCGCTGATCATCTACACCATGACCCTGGACAAGCTGCGGGTGATCGCCACCCTCAAGTTGATCGGCACTCGTAACCGGGTGATCGTCGGGTTGATCCTCCAGCAGTCGCTCCTCATGGGACTGATCGCCTACATTATCGGCTTTACCCTGATCGGGCTCACCCACGACAAATTTCCCCGGCGGGTGGATCTGGTGGCCGTCGATCTACAGCTTTTGTTCGGCATCGTGATCCTGATCTGTATCGGCGCAAGCCTGGTGGGCATCCGCAAAGCCATGCGGGTCGAACCAGCGGAAGCCCTGGGAGGATGACCATGTACGCCGTGCAGATTGAAGGATTGACCAAGATTTACGGCAGCGGCGACACCGAGGTCGTGGCCCTGGCCGATGCCACCTTCGACGTGGCGCCCGGAGAGCTGGTGGCCATCCTCGGCCCCTCCGGTTCCGGCAAGACCACGCTCCTGACCACCATCGGCCTGGTCACCGAACCGACCCGGGGCAAGGTGGTGCTGGATGGGGAATTGATCGCCGAAGGCGGCTGGCCACCGGGGCTCGACCTCAAGCGGGTCCGGCGGGAAAAGCTGGGATTCATCTTCCAGTCCCACAACCTGATCCCCTTCCTCACCACGGTGGAAAACGTGATGATCGCCCTGGAAAACAACGGCATTGTGGGCAGGGAGGCGCGGGCGCGGAGCATTGAGATTCTGAAAAGCCTGGGTCTCGGCCACCGCCTTGACCACTATCCGGCCCTGCTTTCCGGCGGCGAATCGCAACGCACCGCCATTGCCCGCGCCCTGGCCAACCGGCCCCGGGTGATCCTGGCCGACGAACCCACCGCCGCCCTGGACACGGAAAACGGCAAAAACGTCATGGCCCTGCTCAAGAAACTGGCGGTGGAGAACAACTCCGCCATTCTGGTCGTCACCCACGATCAGCGCATGGTGGAAGGCTTTGACCGGATCTTTACGGTGAGCGATGGAAGGATCGTGGGCGAAAAACGGAACCATGTGAGCTGAGGCGTTCTGCCGACAAAAAAAGCCCGACCTGAAAAGGCCGGGCTTTTTTTGTTTATACCCTGTTGTTTCTCAGTGCTTGAAAGAGCGCTGCCCGGTGAACTTCATGGCCACCTGCGGCTTGGCCTCGTTGCAGGCCTGGATGGTCTCGAAATCGCGCATGGAGCCGCCCGCTTGGAGAATGGCGGAAACCCCCTGCCGGATGCCGACATCCGCACCGTCGCGGTACGGGAAAAAGGCGTCGGAGATCATCACCGAGCCGGGCAACCCGGCCTTGTCCGCCTTGGTCTGGGCGTCGATCTTTTCCTGATCCGCCTTGTTCCGCTTGCCCTGTTCGATCTCCAGCACCATGTCCGCATAAGGCAGGCCGAAGGTGTCAAAGCAGAGCATGTCGGCATACTTGGTATAGGCCTTGTACACCGCGATGTCGGCCACGCCGACCCGATCCTGCTCGCCGGTGCCGATGCCCACCGTGCAGCCGTCCTTCACATAGATGACCGAGTTGGAGGTCACCCCGTGCTCCACGGCCCAACCGAAGATCATGTCGTCGATCTCCCGCTGGGTGGGCTCGCGCTCCACCTTGTATTCCTGTCCCTTCGAGGTGCAGACCGCGGGCTTGAGGTCGGCCACGGAACGGATGGAGTTCACCGCCGACTGCTGGACGATAAGCCCGCCGTCGATCAGGCTCTTGAAATCGACATAGCGGTATTTCTCATAGTCGGCGAGCCGGTCGATGCGGCTGATCCGCACGACGCGCAGATTCTTGCGGGCCGCGAGGATCTCCAGGGTGCCTGCTTCGAACTCCGGGGCGCAGACCACTTCCAGGTAGTTCTTGCTCAACAGCTCGGCGGTTTCCTTGTCGCAGGGCCGGTTGAGAATAACCGCCCCGCCGAAGGCGGCGATGCGGTCCGCCCGGTTGGCCCGGTCGTAGGCACGGGCCAGGGTCTCACTGCAGGCCGCGCCGCAGGGGTTGTTGTGCTTGAGAATCACTGCGGCAGGCTTGCCCATGAGATATTTGATGATGTTCAGGCCGTTGTCGATGTCGGTGAGGTTGATCTTGCCGGGATGTTTGCCCACCTGGAGCATGTCCTCAACGTTGATCCCGCTCACCAACCCCTTGCCCGGTTCGATGAACCGGCAGTCTCCCAGCACCAGATTGCCGTTGGTCAGCTCGTAGAGGGCCGCCTCCTGATCCGGATTCTCGCCGTAGCGCACGCCGCGCTCATCAACAACACCGTTCTCATCCACGATCTTCCAGGTCTTCTTCCGGTAGACCAGTTCCTGATCGCCAAAGGTGATTTTCATCTCCATGGGAAAGTGGTCACCAAGAATGGTGGTGTACATCTTTTTCAGGTCTGCCATTGGGTTCTCCCTTCCTTATGGTTGCGCGTATCGTTCAGGCAGCCTGCTGCCTGTCTTCCTTTGTTTGAAAAACAGCATCCCAATCCTTGCGGACCGGATCAAAACCCTTCTGCTGGATGGCGGCGCTCACCTCGGCGAGGCTGCGGCTGTCCCCCACCTCGAACTGCTCTCCGCCAGCGCCGTCCAGACCGTACCCGCCCGGCGCGGTGCACGATCCCGCCGAATAACGGGTCGGACCAAGACCGATCATGCCGTCGCGGTACCGGGCCTCCTCCCTGGTCGAAAGATACAAGCCGACATCCGGATCAAACATCCGCAGGGCAAAGATCATCTGGCTGAGGTTTCTTTCGCTCACCGGAGCCAGCGGCTTGAATTCCCCTTGCGCCGGACGCATGCGCGGAAAGGAGACGGTAAGGCCGGTCCGCCAGTAATGCTTCCGCAGCCAGGCAAGATGGAGGCCCAGGGCAAGCCCTTCCGCCCGCCAGTCCGCAAGGCCCAGCAGGGCGCCGATTCCGACCTCCCGCATCCCGGCGGCCGCGGCCCTGGCAGGAGTTTCCAGCCGATAGTCAAAATCAGCCTTGCGCCCACCCAGATGCACCTGCTTGTATATGTCCCGGTCATAGGTTTCCTGATACACAGCCACCGAGGTAATGCCGGCCCGGAAAAGCCGGGCGTATTCCTCTGTTGTCAGAGGCTGCACCTCGATGGACAAGGCGGCAAACCGGTCGCGCAGTCGCAGGGCCAGCTCTTCGAGATAATCCACGCCGACCTTGGCCGGCGCCTCCCCGGAAACAAGGAGAAGATGATTGAAGCCCCGCTGGTGCAGGATCATGGCCTCACTTTCCGCCTCATCAAAAGTCAAGACCCGTCTCTCGATGGTGTTGTCCGCGGAAAAACCACAATAGGCACACCGGTTGGCGCAAAAACTGGAGAGATAGACCGGCGCATACAGCTGCATGGTCCGGCCGAAACGCTGGCTGGTGATGGCGCCGGAACGCTTGGCCATGGCAGCAAGATGCGGTTCGGCCGCAGGCGACAGCAGGGCGGCCAGCCCATCCAACCCGGGATGATCGGAATGCAAAGCCCGCAGCACCTCTGTCTCGGTGACGCGGCTGATCGCCGCCTGCAATGCGGAAAATTCCGGGATAGTGAACATGACTACCGCAAAAACCCAAGCCCATCATCGGGCGAGGACGGGGCTGCATCCTTACTTACCGCGCCGAGACCCGCCTCGTAGGCGATCCGTCCCGCCTCCACCGCCATGGCAAAGGCCCGGGCCATCCGCACCGGATCACCGGCCACGGCAATGGCCGTGTTGACCAGCACCGCGTCGGCGCCCATCTCCATGGCCTCGGCCACGTGGGATGGCGCGCCAAGCCCAGCGTCAACGATGACCGGCACCTGGGCCTGGGCAATGATGATCTCGATTTGGAAGCGGGTCAGCACCCCCTGATTGGTACCAATGGGCGAACCAAGAGGCATGACGGCAACAGCGCCTACGTCCTGGAGGCGCAAGGCCAGGATCGGATCGGCATTGATGTAGGGCAAGACCTTGAACCCTTCCTTGACCAGTTCCTCCGTGGCCTTCAGGGTTTCGATGGGATCAGGAAGCAGGGTTCGCGGGTCGGGGGTCACCTCGAGCTTGAGCCATTCCCCGCCGCCGGAAGCCCGCGCCAACTTGGCAAGCCGAATCGCCTCTCCGGCATCCCGGGCGCCGGAGGTGTTGGGCAGAAACAGGTACCGATCCCGGTCCAGCACGCGCATGATATCATCGTCCGGGTTATCGAGGTCAACGCGGCGCAAAGCCACGGTGACCATCTCACAGCCCGAGGCGGCAAGCGCCTCCTTCATAACCTCCGGCGAGGAAAACTTCCCGGTGCCGCCAAAGAGCCGTGAACGGAATTTTCTCCCAGCAATGGTCAACATCTCAACCGCCCCCCACAAACCGTATCAATTCAAGGACGGAGCCATCCTGCAATGCATGGCTCCCATATTCTTCCCGGGTCAGAATCTTGCCGTCGCACTCGACCACCACCGAAGAGGCATCCAGGCCAAGCTGACTGAGATACTCAGCCACCCGCGTCCCCGGCGCGATCTCCTGTGCTTCGCCGTTGCAAAAAACCTTCATCTACTCGACCTCACTTTCCGCTCCCAGCAGGAGCCGGACTACCTGATTCGCCTGGTGATGGGCGGCAATCCCTACCCTGGCAGCCATGAGCCCCTGCCCCGGCGCCGCACCGCTCACCTCATCGCCGACCAGATATACCCCGGGATAGAGTCGTCTGGTCCGAATCGCATTGTTTTCGCCATAGCCAGCGAGCCCCGAGGCTCCCACATAGAAAACCCCGGGAAGGTGGTGGAGGACAGCCCGGAGACCGGCAGCCTTCATGGCCGGGTCATCAAAGCACTCCACCAGGGCATGGACATCCTTGAACAGAACACCGATATCCTCTTCGATCAATCGCCTGTCCATGACGGTCACGGCGACATGGGGATTCACCCGCTGCAGAATATCCCGCAGCGCCGCAGCCTTCTTCTCCCCGATCTGGTCCACAAAATACTGCTGCCGGTTCAGGTTGGTGGGCTCCACCACATCATAATCGGCAAGAAGGAGAGAACCGATGCCCATGCGGGCAAGGGCGATAGCCACCGAGGACCCAAGCCCGCCAAGCCCCATGATTCCGACCACCCTGTCCTGGAGGCGAGTCTGCACGCCGGGGGTGTGCCGGGCATAGAGCAGATGCCGCATCTCCTCGGCGGAAGGCGCTTTGCCCCGCTGCCACAGCCAGCATTGGTCCCCGTCGGACAACACGGTTTGCAACGAAGCAGGATAGCCGTTCACGAGCAAGATGTCGGCAGCAGGATCCTGCGCCCTCACCAGATCGGCAAGGGTCATCCCAGCATGAAAGAGAACCTCTTTTTCATTGACCAGCAGCATGCCAGACGCCTTTTTATCAAGCCCTGCAGAGGGATAATACTACCCGACAGACACCCGCGATGATATATTTTTTTGCCCTGCCCTCCCGGCGGACAGAGAAGAAACAAAGATCCGGATGAACCCCATCAAAAACAACGGGCTGTTCGTATCTGGGTTTTCCCAAAAAAAAGCTGGCTTGAACAGTACGTTCAAGCCAGCTTTGAATTTTCAACCCAGCAGTAGAGACTAATTGTCCTCTTTTGCCCCTTTCGCTTCGCTGTAATTCACCAGCTCAAGGATAGCCATCTCGGCCGCATCGCCAAGGCGGTTGCCGGTTCTGATGATCCTGGTATAGCCGCCGTTACGGGCCATGTACTCATCCTTGAGGACATCAAACAGCTTGGCAACAACCTTTTTGTCCTGCATGAAGGACAAGGCCTGACGCCGAGCATGGAGGTCGCCACGCTTGGCCAAGGTAATCATCTGATCAGCGACCTTGCGAACTTCCTTCGCCTTGGGGGCGGTGGTTATAATTCTCTCATGCTCGATCAGAGAGGTAACCATATTACGAACCATGGCCTGACGGTTGGATGTTGTCCTGCCAAGTCTTTTGCCTGCTTTTCTATGTCTCATAACTACCCTCTTCCCGGATTTATGACTGCTCTTCAGATACCTTGTCTGACACGACAGGAGGCTCCCAGCCTTCTAATTTCATGCCCAGCGAAAGCTCCATCTCAGACAGCAGCTGTTTGATCTCATTAAGCGATTTACGGCCAAAGTTTTTCGTCTTCAGCATCTCGGCCTCTGATTTCTGCACCAGCTCGCCGATGTAACGGATATCCGCATTGCGCAGACAATTCGCCGAACGGACTGAAAGCTCCAGATCCTCCACGCTGCGATAGAGGTTTTCATTAACCGGCGAGCGATGATCCACGCGGGCATCATCAACGGCCGGCTCAACCGATTCCTCGTCAAAGGCGATAAAAACCTGCAACTGTTCCTTCATTATCTTGGCGGCATAGGCCAAGGCATCTTCAGGACGTACGCTGCCATCGGTGGTGATTTCCAGGGTCAACTTGTCATAATCGGTCTGTTGACCAACACGCGCCTGGCTGACAATGGACTTCACATTGACAATGGGGGTAAAAATAGCATCGATGGGAATTACCCCGATCACCTGTTCCTCAGGCTTGTTTTTCTCCGCAGGAACATACCCTTTCCCCCATTTCACCTCAAACTCAGCCTTAAAGACCCCGTCGCCGGTGATGGTGCAGATCTCTTTATCAGGATTCATCACCTCAACCTTGCCGCCGGAGGTAATATCGCCAGCGGTAACAATGCCGACCTTGTTCTTTTCGATCTTGACGAGCTGCGATCCGGGGGTGTTCAGTTTGAGGCGCACTTCCTTCAGATTAAGGATGATCTGGGTAACATCCTCCTTAACCCCAGGGATAGTGGACAGCTCATGAAGAGCGCCATCAATCTTCACCGAAGTAATCGCCGCGCCCTGGATGGAAGACAACAATATCCTACGCAGGGAATTCCCGATCGTCGTGGCAAAACCACGCTCCAACGGCTGACAAACAAATTTGCCGAAACTTTTTGTATGGCTGTCCTGGTCTACTTCCAGTCTTTCAGGAATGATAAGCTCATGCCAATTTCTGTAAAACGGATCAGACGCAAGTGTCATGGTTTCTATTGCTCCACGGTTGGCTAATTATTTGGAGTAAAGCTCTACAATCAACTGCTCCTGAATCGGCATGGTGATTTCCTGCCGGCTAGGCAATGCTTTTACAGTTCCCTTGTAGTTATCCTTATCAAGCTCCAACCAGCTTGGTACGCCACGACGCACAACGGCTTCAAGGCTCTCGTTGATGGCGCCGACCTTCCGGCTTTTTTCCTTCAGGGTGATGACGTCATTGACAGAAACCCGGAATGAAGGGATGTTGACCTTCCTGCCGTTTACTTCAATATGGTTATGCCGCACCAACTGCCGTCCCTGATTCCGAGAATTTGCATAACCAAGACGATAGATGACATTGTCAAGTCTGCTTTCCAAAAGCATCAACAGGTTTTCACCGGTAACGCCCTTGATCCGTTCGGCAATCTCGAAGTATTTGCGGAATTGACCTTCCAGCATGCCATAGATACGACGTACTTTCTGCTTTTCCCGCAACTGAATGGCATAGTCGGAAACCTTGCGCATCCTGGCCTGACCATGCTGGCCCGGAGCAAAAGAACGCCTCTCAAAGGCACACTTGTCTGAATAGCATCTGTCGCCTTTCAAAAACAACTTGAGTTTTTCGCGCCGACACTGCCGGCATTCCGCGCCTCTATATCTGGCCAATTTGGACCTCCACTCAATCTCACTCAATCATACTTTAATTATCAAACGCCCTGCGACCCGC
>JAJZPC010000041.1 GCA_021811385.1 Deltaproteobacteria bacterium
ACAGCGCTGCCCAAAAACTTCATCGGCATCGAGATGCGCATCCAGCCTTCCCGGCAGCTTGCCGCGATCAACAAGGCGCTGCCCAAGGTCCATTCCATCGGCATCCTGTACAATCCGGCCCAGTCCGGCCAATGGGTGCAGGAGGCGCTGCTCTCGCCGGTGGCTTCGGTCCAGACCCTGCTCTTTAAAAAATTCGACAGCCAGACCAGCCTGCCGGGGGCGCTCCAGGAACTGGTCGGCATGGTCGACGCCTACTGGTTGCTGCCCGATCCCCAGCTTACCACGCCGCAGGTATTCGGCAGTCTGCTGGAATTTTCCATGAAACACCGCGTTCCCATCATCAGTTTTTCGGAGAAATACCTGGCCCAAGGCGCTGCCGTGGCTGTTACCTTCGACACCGGCGACATAGGGGCTCAGGCCGCCGAGCTTGGCGCCATTGTCGCCCGCGACGGCTTGGGTGGGGAGATCCCCGTTCTCACCCCACCCCGTAAGATCAGGGTGGTAGTCAACCCCACGGTGCTTGAACGGCTGAGGGTTCCTTTTGTTTCCAAAGGCATCGACGCCACCTATACCCCGCCGGAGGGTGGACGATGATTTCTTCAATCCTGCACTGGATCAAGAAAAAAATTCGGCTGCCCCGGGGCTACCGCCTGAAACTGTTCCTTACCTTTCTTGGGGTTCTGGTTCTCTGCGGCACCGGCCTTATTGTGCTTTTCGGCCAGATACAGAGGCAGACCCTGCAGAGCGAAACATTCAACAAGGGCAATTTTGTTTCCTCGATGCTGGCCCGCAACCTGGAAACGCCGCTTTTTTTCATGAACATGGAGCAGATCAGCGCGCATGTGGAAGCAATCCTCATGGCAACCGATATTGTCGCCATCTTCGTTTACGACAAGGACGGAGGGGTGATCTTTTCCCGCCTTGTGCCTCAGAAAGGGATTCCCCCTCTGCGGCAGGAGGAAAAGGACCACCTTGTCCAACTCATGGCGGAACATAAAAATGCCAAGGGTGATGACTCCACGGTCAACTGGAATCTGGAGCAATACTTTGTTTTCTGTAAACAGATCATTACCATCGGGCAGTCTAACGACCAGGGATCCCTGTATTTCGACACCGGCAAGGTGGAACAGGGCACGGTCATCCCGCTGGGCGGAGTACAGGTTGTTTTCAGCCGCAGTCAGTATGAACAGGGCATGGCGCGGATCATCCGGCATGCGGTGCTGCTTTTTCTCTCCTTCTTGCCCATCTCCCTGTTTTTGGCCGTCATGCTGGCGCGGGATGTTGTCCGGCCGCTGCGCGTTCTGGTCGACACCCTGAAAACAAGGCTGGGGAAGGAAGAGGAGGAAGAGGAGAAAGAAGAGGAAGAGGAGAAGGCTACCGATGAGCTCGGCCAGCTCGACGACAGCTTGAAGCGACTGGTCACCCGGCTCGATCAATCCTTCGCTATCATCGCCCAGATGAATGAGGGGCTCGAGGAAAAGGTGGCCGCCCGCACCGCCGAACTCACCAAGGCCATGCAGGATCTCAAGGAGGCCCAAACCCAGCTGGTGCAGTCGGAAAAGATGAGCGCCGTGGGGCAGCTGGTCGCGGGGGTGGCCCACGAGGTCAACAATACCACCAATTTCATTACCGGCGCCCTGCCGCCCCTGGGAAAACGGTTGGACGATCTGCGCCGGATTTTGGATGGGTACGCGGAGCAGTGTTGCCCGGATGCGGGCCGGGTGGCCGAGTTGATGCAGAGCATCGACCTGCTCATGGGCAATGTCCGGGAAGGGGCGCGGCGCACCAGCAAGATCGTCACCGATCTCAAGAATTTCTCCCGGCCGGACAACGATCTCGCCCGCCCCATAGACATCAACCATTGCCTGGAAAGCACCTTGGCTCTAGCCCTTCCCGAATACAGGCACAAGCTGGAGGTGGTCAGGGAGTTTGCCGAGGATCTGCCCAAGGTGTCCGGCTCCCAGGGGCAGCTCTGCCAGGTCTTCATGAACCTGATCATCAATGCGATTCATGCCCAGCCGGACAAGGGCTCCTTGCTGATTCGCACCTTCAGCGCGGAGGACGGGGTGCACGTAGTGTTTGCGGACAAGGGGACGGGCATTCCCAAGGACATTCAAAAGAGGATATTCGAGCCGTTTTTTACCACCAAGGAGGTCGGCAAGGGCACCGGATTGGGGCTGAGCGTCTCCTTCGGCATCATCAGCAGGCACCGGGGCAGAATTCTGGTGCGTAGCGAACCCGGCCACGGAGCGGAGTTCGAGGTGATCCTCCCGGCAGGGCAAGAACCGATCATATCACAACACGAGGAGCAGGAATGATGAGCGCAAAAAAAGGGCGAGTGCTGTATGTGGACGACGAGGAAATCAATCTGGTCAACTTCCGGGAGACCCTGTGTGACGAGTTCGAGATCTTCACCGCCGGGTCCGGCAAGGAGGCGCTGGCCCTTCTTGCGCGGGAGGGGGAGATGGCCTTGGTGGTCTCCGATCAGCGGATGCCGGGGATGAGCGGCATCGAGCTATTGACCGAGATCCGGACAACGTATCCGGACACCATCCGGATGATCATCAGCGCCTACACCGAGATCCATGAGCTGATCGAGGCCATCAACAAGGCCGAGGTGTACCGGTATTTCGTCAAGCCCTGGAAGGAAGATCAATTGCGGCTCACCATCGGCAACGCGGTGGGCACCTATGCCCTGGGCCAGGAGATCAAGCAGTTTGTGGAACAGGGAAGAAAACAGATGGCGGAGCGCATGCGGAGTTTCGAGGGAGAAAAAGGATGAGCCGGCCTCGCCTGCTGTTCATCGACGACGAGGAGATCAATCGGAGCAATTTTCAGCAGACGTTCGCGGATGAGTATGAAATCCTGTTGGCCGGTTCCGGGGAGGAGGCCTTGGAGATCATGGCCCGGGAAAGCAACCTCGCCTTGATCCTTTCCGACCAGCGGATGCCGGGGATTTCCGGGGCCGAGGTGCTGGCCCTGGCCCGCGAAATCGCGCCCCAGGCGGAACGGATTATGATCACCGGCTATTCCGAGCCGGACGACATCATGGCCGCCATCAACCAGGGGCAGGTGTACCGGTACATCCTCAAGCCCTGGACCAGCGGAGAGCTGCGCATCGCCATCATCCATGCGGTGGAGCGGCATCAGCTCAAACAGGAAAATCATGCCCTGCTGCTGGCCCTGGAAAAAAAGAACGCCGAACTGGAAGAGTTGGTTCGAGCCCGGACCATGGAGCTGAAAAATCTCCAGAGCCTGCTGCCCATCTGCTCCTATTGCCGGAAGATCCGGGACGATAAAAACGCCTGGCACGAGTTGGAGACCTATCTGCACCAGAATACCGACATCCTCTTTACCCACGGCATCTGCCCGCACTGTTACGAGAAGGTGATGGCGGAAAACAGCCACCTGATCCGTGAGTTAAAGACGAAAGGAGAGTGAGTTCAGCTCCCGGACCGCGCCAGGTTCAAGGCTAGCCGCGCGCTTCTCTCCGAGGCCCCCGGACCTCCCAGCCGTTCCCGGACCTCGGCCAGACCCGCCAGCATGCGTGCGCGTTCCGCCTGATTTTCGATAAGGCGCAGGGTGGCATCGGCAATTTTTTCAGGCACTGCCTCATCCTGCAGCAATTCCGGCACCACCTCCCGCCCGGCCACCAGATTGACCAGAGAGGCGTATTGGACCTTGATCAACCGCCGCCCCAGAAAATAGGTGAGCGGCGACACCCGGTAGGAAATCACCATGGGCACGTTCAGGATGGCCAATTCCAGGGAAACGGTGCCCGAGGCGGCCATCACCGCGTCGCAGGCGCCCATGAGATCATAGCGATTCTCCCGGATCACCCGCACCTCGACCCCCGCATCCGCCAAGCCGTTGGCCAGCAAATCATCCTCGCTCAGGGTGGGGGCCAGGGGCAGAAGAAAAACCGGCCTGACCATCCGTTCCCGCATCTGTTTTGCCGCCGCCAAGAATACCGGGAGCATCCCGGCTATCTCCCGCCTGCGGCTGCCGGGCAAGATGCCTATCACCGTGCTCTCCGGGGCAAGGCCAAGGGAGCGCAGAAAATCAGCCCGTGTTTGGGTGGTGCGCACCGAATCCATCAGGGGGTGGCCGACAAAATCAACCGCCATCCCGTGTTTTTTATAAAACTCCTTTTCAAAAGGCAGGATCACGGCCAGCCGGTTCACCCGCGCTTTGATGGTTTTCACCCTGCCGCTGCGCCAGGCCCAGACCTGCGGGCTGATATAGTAGAAGACCGGAATGCCGAGCCGCTTGGCCTTTTTGGCCAGAATCAGGTTGAAGTCGGGATAGTCGATGAGGATCAGCAGACTGGGCGGCTGTTCCCTGAGCCGTTTTTCAAGGGCGCGCATGGCCTCGCGGATGAAACGGAAATGGCTGATGACCTCGACGATGCCCACCACGGCGAGTTGGGCGGAATCGTAGAGGATCTCCACCCCCTGTTCGGCCAGGGCAGGCCCGCCGATGCCGCAGACTGTAAGGTCCGGGGCTTGCTCCCGCATGGCGGCGACGAGTTTTGCCCCGTGCATGTCGCCGGAGGCCTCGCCTGCCACGATCATGATGTGAGGTGCGTTCATTGCCCCCCTCTCCCTAGCCCTCCCCCCGCCAGGTAAGCGCAGACTCCGGGGGCGAGGGGATTTTTTGTGCGGCGCCATCAGCCGTTGAACAGCTGGGGGTGGCCGGCGGCGTGTTCCTTGATCCGGGCCATGATCTCCTGGGCCACGGCCAGGGCCAAGCGCCCTTCCCTGCCGGAAACCTTGGGCCGGGTCCGGTCGCGGACATTCTTGACAAAGTCCTTGAGCTCCATCTCCAGGGCATCTTGGTGCAGGTAGCAGGAGGTGACGACCTCCTCCTGGGGCATGGAGTTTTCGTCCAGCCCCTTGCCGGGCTTGATCACGGTGATCTCCTTTTTGCCGTAGTCGACCGCCAGGAATGAATTGGGCTGAAACACCCTGAGCCGCCGGATGTTGTCCCGGGAGATGCGGCTTACGGTGAGGTTGGCGGTGCAGCCGTTTTCAAAGATCAACCGGACATTGGCGATATCCGTGGTCCGGGTGAACACCGGCATGCCCACCGTGTGCATGGAGGCGATGGGCGATTTGACGATGCTTAGGACGATGTCGATGTCGTGGATCATCAGGTCGAGCACCACGTCCACATCGAGGCCGCGGGGCTTGAAGACATGGATCCGGTGCGACTCGATGAAGAGCGGCTGGGTGAGGTGCTCTTCCATGGCCAGAATGGCCGGATTGTACCGTTCGATATGGCCGACCTGGAGGATGCGTTGCCCCTGGTCGGCCAGGGCGATGAGATCATCCGCCTCGTCCAGCGTGGTGGTCATGGGCTTTTCCAGCATCACATCCTTGCCGGCCAGGAGACAGACCCGCGCCACCTCGTGATGCAGGCTGGTGGGCACCACCACGCTCACCGCATCGACCTGATCGAGCAGGGCTTGATAATCATCAAAGGCGGTGGTTTTGCAGAATGCGGCGACCTCGGCGGCGTTGGCCGGATCGGCATCCGCCACCCCAACCAACTCCACCTCCGGGTTTGCCATGTATTTCTGGGCGTGAAACTTGCCGAGGTACCCTACCCCGATAACGCCGATGCGTGTTTTGGTCATATTTTTTCTCTGCCTGTCCGGTAACTGTTCAGCAGCACCCCATCTGCGTTGTCATCGGCCTTCTCGTGTGCAGGGAGCACACTTCGCAGACCTCTTCCTAGCATCTGGAGCACTGCTGAACAGTCACGGTTCTGTGGGTTACGTCAGTAAACGGCATTAAGCTGGATAGTTCCCCCCAGGGCGGCCGCATTCTTCGCCTCCCCCTTTAACAAAGGGGGACTGAGGGGGATTTAAAACACCGGAATCTTACAGTCCCGTCCGAAATCTTACAGTCCCGTCCGAAAAGCAAATCCCCCCTCGCCCCCCTTTGTTAAAGGGGGGATATAAAAAGTGCTCCGGTCATGGTGAAAGCCTGAAATACGACCGCCGAAAAGGTCAAACCTGTCTGAGTCCCCCGGCAAAGCCGGGAGTTTACCTTAAGAAAATTACGCCATTGCGCGGAAACTGGCAAGGTAAAAGGCTCAAGGTTCAAGGTCAAAAAAACAGGCTTTCCTCCTTGGGCCTTTGGCCTTGGACCTTTCACCTTTTATCTTATTGTGCTACTATCCCTGTGATGTATTGGCGAACCGCCGGGGTTGTTTTGTATCTCGGTTCGCATCCAGCTCCAGCCATATGCCGGCCGCCAGCGGCCCAGCCTTCGATACTCTATGAAACTGCCACCGATCTCCAGTCTGCGCCTCAGAACCAGAATTATCCTGGCCTGCGGAGTTTTTCTGCTGTTGGGCGTCCTGGGCCCTGTCGCATTGCTCCCTCGTTTCATCGATCTCGACACGCTCAAGACCCGGATGAGCGCCCAGGTAAACGCCCGGTTGGAGGGCGAGCTGCACACCGACCGTTTGGAATGGGCCTGGCTGCCCCTGCCCCACCTGAACCTGCGCAACACCCGCTTTACCAGCGAGGAATCCTCGCTGGCCGCACCCATGGCCAAGGTGTATCCGGACTGGTGGGGTCTGTTCCGCGGCCAGGTCCGGATCGGCAAGGTCGTGCTGGTGGACCCGGAGATGCGGGTGAAACGGCTGCCGACCGCGCTTTCCGAACCGCCTGATCCTGAACTTGCCGGCCTGAAGGTGGTGATCCGCAACGGCACCTTGCAGGTTGCCGCCAACAGTCAGTGGCCTGTGCTGCGCAGCAAGGATTTCACCCTGAAAGCGCTGAACGGCAGCGTGGCGATAAGCCTTGACGCCGTTGATTTCGATCTTTCCGGAAAACCGGCGGACAGCGAGCATCTTGCCGTATCCGGCGAGTATCTCCGGGAGGATCAATCCTACCGGATGAAATTTTCCTGTCGCAACTTCAACCCGCATGCAATGTTTTATTCCTTTGCCCAGGGAAAACTGGCGCCCGGCGATTCTCCGCTCAATCTCACCGGCAGCGTTGAAGGCAGGGGACTGGAGAAAATCACCGGCAGGATCGAGGGTGATTCCCCCTGCCTGCTGGTCTATCCCCAGGATAAAAAGATCCTCCTGAGCTGCGGGATTGTCGATCTCACCTTTGCCAAGGACGGAGAAGACCTGCTGTTGACCCTCAATGAATTTGAGATGCGTGAACCAGGCTTGAAACTTGCCGGCACGGTGAAACGTTCCGGAGGGGGCAAGGAAAACCAGGCGCCGGTGTGGCAGATCGATCTCAAGGGCGAGGATCTCAATCTGACCCGGATTCGCGAGGTGGTTCTCGCCATGTGGGGGGATAATTACATTGCCAACGAGACGGGGAAAATCGTGCGGGGCGGCACGGTGGGCAAGGCCGGCTACAGCTTCAGGGGCACAACGGCGGATCTTCACTATGTGCGCAACATGCACGTCACTGCCGAGGAGATCGACGCCTCGATCATGATTCCGGAAGGCGAGTTGTTGCTGACCGACGTCAAGGGCAGGATGCGGATCGAAAAAGGGCTGCTGGTGGTGGACGGCGAGGAGGCCCGTATGGGCAACAGCCGGGGCCGCAACGGCCATCTGGTCTTGGGTCTGCCCGACGATGATTTCACCTTCAAGCTCGATGTTGATCTTGACGCCGATCTGGCCGAACTTCCGGATGTTTTGAAGCGGCTCGTCGCCCACCAGACCTTTCAGGAAGAACTGGCAAAGTTCAGCGAGGTTTCGGGCCGGGCCACCGGCCATCTCCACCTGGGCGATCATCTGCGGGATTTCAAAGTGGCGCTTGAGGTCGCCGCCATGCAGGGCAAGGGGCGTTATGCGCCGCTGGCCTGGGATTTCGCCGTCGAGGGCGGCGGGATGACCATTGCCCCGCCCATGTTGCAGTGGCGGAACGTGCGTGGCAGCTATGGCCCCCATGTGGTGAAGAAATCAGCCGGGCAGGTGCGCTGGCCGGACGATGTTCTGCTCGAGGTAACCCAGCTTGATGGAGTGCTGGCCGCGAAAGAGCTGGAAAAGGAAAACCTCTCCTATTTCAAGGAGATCAGCGGAACTCTGCAGGAGAATATCACCCGAGCCGATGGCCGGATAGAGCTGCGCAACACCACGATTTCAGGGAAGGCGTCGGAGCCTAAGCTGTGGAAGGCGGACGCGGATGTTCTGGTGCGCGATCTTGCCGTGGAAACGCCGTTTCTCCCGGAGCCGATCCGGATACAACAGGGAAAGGGCCATTTCTCGAATACGGCGATCACGGTTGCCGAGGCCACCGGTTCCATCTTCGGGGATTCCTTTACCCTTGGCGCTTCCTTGACCCACCAGGCTTTTGCCGCGCTGCGCGGCAAAATAACCCTGCAGGGCAAGGTCGGGCACGGTTTGGGGCAATGGCTCAAGGAGCGGCATCTCGTGTCCCCCTCCCTTTTCCCGCACCTCCCCCTGCAGGTGGAATCCCTGCAGATCGATCTGCAGGAAGGAAAAACCTTTGCCAAGGGGCTGATCCGGCCGGAGGGCGGGATATTCAGCAGCCCGCCCAGGGCCGATATCTCCCTGGAATTCACCAAGGACGACCCGCTGAAAATGGCGGCGCATGTCTACGGCGGCAAGGAAGACGCCACGATCACCCTGGACTTTCTGGACAATACGAAGGAAACCTTCCTCTTCTCCTGGAAGGGGGAATTGTCCAAGCACACCGTTGACCAGCTGCTGGAGCGGAAAAATCTGCTGCAAGGCAAGATCGCCGGGGATTTCCAGCTCTATCTGCCCCAGGATCCCAACAAGGTCGCTTTCAGCGGACAGCTTGAGGCCACGGATCTGCGTTGGTTCTGGGACGAGGAGAGCGGACGCTTTGTCGATATCCAGGAACTTCGCCTGGCCGGGATCGGTAAGGATCTCAAGGTGAGGCGTCTGGCCTGCGCCTTTAACGAGAAGGAATCCGTGGCGGTCAACGGGTTGGTATCCCGCGTTGCCAACGGGCTTTCCCTGAAGCTCGATCTTGCCTCTCCGGCGCTTTCCAGAAAAACCTTGCTGGATTTCAAGGACGCCCTGAAACGGATCAAGGAAAAGGGCGACAAACCCTCTTCCTCCGAAAATGCCCAGCAGACACCTCCCTGGAATATTACCGGCACCGTGGTTTTTGATGTGGACGAATTCACCTCCGGCCCAAAATCGGGGGATAGTTCGGCTGCCACCCTGGTTTGGCAGCCGCTCAAGGGAGAAATCAGGATTCATCCCCAGTGGAGGTTGTCGGCGCTCATAAGCAATGGACGCCTCTGCTGTCTGGACACCACCGGCGAATGGTTTTCCACGCCCGAGCTGGGCCGGAGCCATTTTTCCCTGAGCAGCGCCTGCCCTACCCCGCCCCGGTTTGAAACCGTTCTCCCCTGTCTGGGTTATCCGCAGGATCTCATCGAAGGGGAATTCTCCCTCGATGGCCGCCTGGAGGGGGTGCTGGACAACTGGCAGGACGGCAATCTACGGATAGACTCCCATCAGGGACGGATTCTGCGCATGAAGCTGTTGGCAAAGATCTTCAGCGTGGTCAACATCACGGATCTTTTCAGCGTGGGCCAGGAGGGAGATGGGCCGACAACCTCCACCAAGGGATTTCCCTACACGGATCTCCTCCTGAAGGCCCATGTCAAGGATAACGAGCTGATCATCGATGAAGCGGTGGTCCGGGGCGAAGGGCTCAACCTTTTTGCCCGGGGCAAGATGAATCTCACCACCTTTGAGCTGGATGTCGTGGTCATGATCTCGCCGTTCAAGACCCTTGACGCCATTGTCAGCAAGGTGCCGCTGGTGGGGAGGATCATCGGCGGGGAAACCGCCACCCTGGTCACTTTCCCGGTTGGGGTTACCGGCAAGGCAAGCGATCCCCAGGTTACCCTCCTGCCTCCCGGCGCGGTGGGAGAAGGGTTGCTGAATATCGTCAAGAGAACACTGCTTCTGCCGTTCCATATCCTTTCCCCGGTGTTACCCGATGCGGCCACTGAGCCTGAAAAAAAATAACATGGGGATATCCATGAAGGAATTTGTCCGGCTCATGAAGGCGCTGTCCGACCCGAACAGGGTCAAGATCATCACCATGCTGGGCGGGGGGGAGCTGTGCGTCTGCGAGCTGACCGCGCTCCTGGGCGTGGCCCAACCCACGGTGTCCAAGCATCTTCGCATCCTTGAGGATAGCGGGCTGGTTTCCTTCCGCAAGGAGGGGAACTGGATCATCTACCGGCTGAACACCGAATGCCCGGACCAGGGTCGGACCATGCTCGAGCTGGTCGGCCAGTGGCTGGACAATGCGCCCGAGATACAAGGGTTGCGGCGGAAACTGCCCGAGGTGCACAACCTGCGAAAATCCTTGCCCTAGCCAAGCCGGAAAAGACGCTTCAGCCAGCCGTTTTCCAGTGGGGGCTGTACGGCAAGAAATGCGTGCAGTCTTGCAATGTTTGGGTCTTCTGGAGGGGAGAGAAATTCCAGCCCGAGCTCGAAATGTCTGCCCGGGCTGGTAAGAATATGGTCGAACCAGACGGGATGGGCGGGAATAACAAGCCTGTCGCCCTCTTCCCTGTCGATCACTTCGAGATGTATCTCCTTGTCCGGGTCATCGTTGCAGGCATAGAAAAGATGGTAGCTGCCGATGCGAATGTGGGAGACGGACAGGCGGGCTCCGTACAGCGAGATATCCACCAGCTCTCCGGATACGGGGTCGGCGAGATTCAGCCGGTGTTTCGTGTCCCGCAGGATGAGCGTGACCGCCACGCTGACGTTGAATCGCCTTGCCCGTCGATGTTCTTGGCCCATACAGATTCGCCCCAGGGGAAATTCTTCCCCTCCGCAGTGTGACGCCTTGTGTCTTCCTCTGAAACACCTGTTACAGGATATTCCTGTAACAGGTTGATGTCAAAGAAATTTTCCCACGCGTTGGCCAAGACCGGGGTGAAAAAGTCCGTCAGTTCATTTTTTTGTCCCGTACTTCCTTGAGAATCTCGCTGACCAGCTGACCATTGGGCGCCGTGGCCATTGGGTTGAGGTTGATCAACTCTTGCCAGGCGGCGATGGCGCCCGGTTGATCCTTGAGGTCGTAAAGCAGGACAATCCCCTTGTTGAACCGGGCGGTTTCGTGTTTGGCGTTTACCTGGATCGCCCGGTCAAAGGAGGCGATGGCCTGCTTCGGATCGCCGGCCCGCCGGTACATGACCCCGAGGTCGGTGAGCACGTCGGCATTGTTCGGAGCCAGGGCCAGGGATTTGGTGTAGGCGGTGATCGCCTTGTCCGCCTGGTCGGAATCAAAATAGAGATGGCCGAGGTTGGTCCAGGCCTCGATGTTTTCCGGGTTTTTCTGTACCTCGAGTTCAAGCTGCAACAGGTGTTGGGTCTGCTCGGCAGTGAGTTTTCCTGCCTGGGTTTCCGGTTGGCCCGCGGCAACCTTGGCCGCTCCCCCGCCTGCCGGGGCCTTGTAGATGCTGAAGACGATTCCGGAGAGAAAGCCGATGATCAGGCAGCAGAGGCCGATGACAAGCACGGTCTCTTTTTTAAAGGCGCCTGCTGGAGCTTGTTCTGGTTGTGATGCCATGCGTAAAGCCTCCTTCCTTGATAGGGATTTAATGATGCGACCGGGTCAACCCGTTATGGGAGAGATTTGCTTGCAACGCCCTGCCACGTTTCTCTGACACGCGGAGGCGGGTAAATGTTCCTGAAAAAGAAACGGTTTCGTCTTTCCTAGGCCCCCAGTTCATGCACCTGGAGCCCGGAGGGGTCGGTAAGCTGGAGCGCCTCGTCAACGATCCTCCGGTGATGGGTAAAAAGGATGACCTGGGTTTTGGCGGCCAGCTCCCCCAGAATCTTCAGGGCGGCGCGGGAACGGGCATCGTCGGCGTTCACCAGGATGTCATCCAGGATGAAGGGCATGGGCTCATGCCCTGTAATTCGCCACTCCAGGGAGGCAAGACGCAGGGCAAGGTAGAGCTGGTCCCTGGTGCCGGAACTCATCCTTTCCACCAAAACCCTGGCGCCGTTTGGCCTTGTGCCCACCAACACCGGCTCGCCCTGATCATTTTCATCGGTCAGCAAGCCGGCAAAGGAACCCAGGGTGAGGTCGTGGAAGTAGCGGGAGGTGATGGCCAGCACCGGGGTCTGGTTTTCGCTGCGAAACCGCTCGATCTCGTTTTTCAGGACGTGCCCGGCCACCTTGAGCCGGATATAGCGCTCCGCCAACCGTGTTATTTTGGCGAGCAGCCGGGCGCCCTGCTCCGCTGCTTCGGCGGCCCGGGCATTGCCGTCCATCTGCCGGAGCTGGTGTCGTTTTTCTCCGATGAGCACGGAGAACCGCTTGCCCTCCGGGGCCAGCTCCTGCTCGATTTCCTGGGTCAGCCGGGCGATTTCCTCGGGAAGGGCATCCGGATCGATCTGCGCGGCCTGAGCCTCCAGCTCGGCAAGGGGAAGGCCGCCCGCGCCTTCGATGAGGGTTTTCTCGGTTTGGGCGAGGCTTGCAGCAAGGCTGCGAAACCGGGCCGAGCGTTTTTCCGTTGCCTCCAGTTCCTCCGGCGAAACCTTCCCAGCCAGGCGACAGAGTTCCGCGAGCCGATGCCGGGCTATAACCTTTTCTTCCGCGAGCCTCTGCCGTTCTTCTTCAGCCTCTTCAGTTTCCTGGCTATACCGGGCATGGAGGGTTCTGTCGTTTCTGGCCTGGTTGAGCAGCGCCTTGAGCTGTGTCACGATCTGCCCGGCTGGTTGCCCTGAGAGCGCAGGCGCAATTTTTTGCGCCAGGGCCAGCGCTGTTTCCTCAAATTCCCTGGCATCACGGTCAATTCCCTCAATCCGTTTGCGGAGATTGTCGGCCTCTTTCAACCTGGCAAAACAGCTGTCGAGGTTTTCCAGCAAATCCCCAGCCTCGGCGGGGTGGATTCCCCGGAGGCCGCCAAGATCCCCGGCCGCCTCCTGCCACTCACGCCGCCAGCTGCGGAAATCCTCCGTGAATCGGGCTTTTTCGCTGTCTGCCAGAGTATGCTCCCCCTCCAGGGCTGTTTTCTTTTCAAGGAGCCTTTGCCGCTTCTCCTCAATAGCCGCGAGTCTTTTTTCAACAGCCTCCCCCTGGAGCAGGATCGGCTCAAGCTTCTTGGTTGGGCTTGGGATCAGCTCCTCAAGCCCGGCGAGTTCTTGGAGCAATGCCGATTGCAGGGATTCCCGATCCGAATTTTTTCTTTCCAGCTCGCGTTCGCCTGCCTGCAACTCGTCCGCACTCTGCCTGATGGTTGCAACTCCGCCAAGCCAGGCCGGCATCTCCGGCGGCGAAAAGGGGATGATCGCGCACTCCTCCCACAATGCCTGCCATTCCGCGGCAAAGTCCGTACGGGCAAGGGTATTTTTGTCCGCCGCTTTTTCGAGCTCGGCAAGGGCCTCGTTCAGGCTCTGTTCTTCAGCCCGCAGGGCCGCGAAGGCCTGAACCCGGTCTGCCTCGTGGCGGAGACGATCCGCCACCGTATCCGCCAGGGTCACCTTTTTTTCATAGGCGTCCGGCAGGGGCAGTTCCTGTCCGAAGGCAACATCTTCCCCGGCGAGATCCTCGCCCTTGAACCATTGCCGACGGAGAAGCTCCCAGCCCTTATCGCGCTGGCCCCGGATCAGGACAAGCTCTTCTTCCGTTGGCGCACTCCCCGAGGCTTCTCGCTGCCGGAGGTCGGCTTGCACCTCAGCCATTTTTTTGTGCAGCCGTTCCCGTTCCTGCTGGATGTCCCGCTGCCTGGCGCCATGTTCATTAAAAATCGCCTCGTATTTCCGGATCGTATCCGGGAGAGGCAGGGGCAGGGCAAGAAATTGGTCGAGGCTGCCGGACCAGAGGGGAAGCCGCTCCATTGTCTGCAGACAGGCATGTCGTTTTTCCGCAAGGGCACGGGTCTTGTTCTCTATATCCGCGTCGATTTCCCCGGCTTTTCTGGCGTTCCGCAGGGCCTGGTTCAATCCTGCGGTTTTTTTGGCTACAGGGAATTCGGCCAGCTCCTTGTCGATCCTTGCCAGTTCTCCGCCGATCTCCCGCAACCGTTTTTCGGTCTGGCTCAAGCCCTGCTGCAATCCCTCATGTTTGGCGGCCAGAAGCCCGATGAACGTTCTCCGTCCGGTAACGGCCCGGAGGGACTCCACCTGCTCCAAAAGAAGATCCTGGCGCACCAGCTTGAGAAACTCCGCAGCCTCGCTTTTGTTGCTGATCCGCATGCCTTCAAGGCTGGGCCGGTCTTCCCTGCCTTTTTTGTATTCCCCCAGACGCTGATGCAGCTCTTCAATGGCATCCTCTGCATCGATCAGCGGCTGACGGTTGGTGACTGCCGTCATTTTTTCCCGCACCGCCGCAAGCTTGGCTGCAAGCGCGGTTTCCTTGTGCCCCATGGAATAAAGCGCTCTTTCAACCTCCTGGCGTCGGGTGGAAAAATCATCCGGCAGCTCCACGACCTCGCCCAATTCGGCAAGTTGGTGCCGCAGGGCATTGCGCAGGGCAAGCTGGGGCAGCAGTTGGCGGATGCGCTCCAATTGCCGCCTGCGCCGCTCTTTTTGCCCATGCTGTTCTTCGATCCCCCTGAGGGCAACCTGTGCCGCCTGCAACTCATTGTTGAGTTCGTGCCACTCCCGGCTGGAAAGGGAGGCATCCCGCACGATTTTTTGCGTTTCCTTGTAGGCGGCCAGGGCCTCGTTGATCTCCCGCTTGGTGCCGCGCGCCGTGAATAACGCCTCGGCCTCGCTCTCCAGCCCGGCGAGAACCCCGCGCAGGGAAGAAATCCCGGCTCCGGCGGAAAACAGGGCCTGGCCCACCTCGCCCTTCTGGGCCAGGATATCCTCCCCGCCCCGGATGAGATCCTCGTGGCTCAGGCCGTACAGCGATTCAAAAACCGCCTGCTCGGCCATGGGCAGAAATCCGGCCAGCGCATCGGCGGGAAGCGGGACGCCATCCGGACCAAGAATATCGCCCTTTCTCTTTTTGCGCCTATAAAAGGCCAATTCCCGGCCATCTTCCGTCCGCAGGCATCCGCCCACCAGCAATTGGTCGTTGGCGTGGAGGAAATTGTCGTGGGTTCTTTCGGGAAAACCGAAGAGCCAGGCCTTGAGCGCCCGCAGGGTGGTGCTTTTTCCCGCCTCGTTGGGGCCATGCACGATGTGCAGGCCAGACCCCAGCTCCAGGGTGCGGTCGGTGAAACGGCCAAAGGCCTTGAGTTCGAGCCTGGCAATCCTCACCGGCTCCCCCCCTGCCCCAGCAGTCTGGCGAGGAGCATCTCCTTGACCTCCTCGCACAGGGAATCGGCCCGGGATGCTTGCGATGCCGGGATAAGCCCGTCCCCATGCAGGAGCTCCGGCGGCAATTTGCTCTGCAGGATGCCAATCTCCGGCACCAGCTCAAGGAGCGATTCCGGCCGGAAATCCAACCGTTCGATGGCCCGGACCAGATCCGCCATGGGCGTTTCCGCGCCAAGGCTTTCGTTAAGCGAAACAGGCCGTTGGGTGGCAAACACCACCTTTTCCAACCACATCTCGCCCAGCCCCGCGGCAAGGGCGCGGAATTCCTCGGTCAGGGAAACGGAATCCCGGTGGAGTTCGGCGTGGATCGAGGATTCTCCGGCCAGTTGCAAGCGCAATGCCACGGGCTTGCCGTCGGCGCGGGAGTGTTCAGCCTCCATCGCCTGCCGGACCGTGTCAAGGGCAAGATCCACCGTGGCGCAGGCGGAAAGATCAACCCGGCACATGGCCCAGCGTAGCACGTCCAGGTCGCGGTGCTCGACAGCAGCGATGCGCCCCTCCTCCACCCGCACCAGGGTGGCCCCTTTTGCTCCGGCCTCATGGATATGCCTGCCCTGGATATTGCCGGGGAAAACAACCCAGGGCGACCGGCTCACCTCCTCCCTGGTGTGCACATGGCCAAGGGCCCAATACGCATAGCCTCGGGCCAAAAGATCGTCCAGGGAGCACGGGGCATAGGGTTCATGGCCCTCTCTGCCGGTGAGGGAGGTGTGGAGCAGGCCGATATTCAGATGGTGCGGCAAGGCCTGGGGATAGCCGCGGGCGATGTTTTCGGCCAGCCCCCGGGTGTGGTAGCCCTGGCCATGCACCGCAACCCCCAGCGCTTCGATGAGTACGGTCTCGGGCTGTTTTGTGGAGAAAAGGTGGACATTGTCAGGCAACCGCAACCCCTTGCTGATCTGGCTTGCCGCGTCATGGTTGCCCGAGGCCAGGAAGACCCGGATATTCTCCTTGCGCAGCCGGGAGATGCGGTCGATGAAGAACAAGCCGGTGTTGTAATCCTTCCACTCTCCGTCGTAGAGATCGCCGGCCAAAAGGACAAAGGCGACCCGCTCCTCGATGGCCAGATCGATCAGGTTGTCGAACGCCCGTCTCGTCGCCTGGCGGAGCTGGTCAACCGGCGCGTCGGCATAGGCCTCCAGGCCGCGCAAGGGGCTGTCGAGGTGGATATCGGCGGCATGGAGGAAGGTGAACATGGCTTATTTCACCAAGAGCAGGATGGCGGAAAGGATCACCATGGCAACGACGAATTTTTGGATAAAGGCGTTGCCCCTGGTGATCGTGACGTGGGAGCCGATGAAGGCGCCCAGCATGCTGCCGCCCCCGAGGGCCAACCCGGGAACCACCTGCACCTTGCCCCCGGCCCAGAAGATCGCCAGGGAAACACAGGTGAGGAGCAGGATGACAAAGCTCTTGGTGGCGCTGCCCGCCACCAGATCGTAGCCGGTGAGCACCATGGCGGCGATGATCAGAAAGCCGACCCCTGCCTGGATGAAGCCGCCGTACAGGCCGATGCCGAAGAAAAGAAGCCAGAGCAGAGCCCAGCGCCGGAGGCTGTAATTCTCCGTGGAGCGTGGCAGCATGGCGGTGGGCTTGAAAAAGGTGGTCAGGGTCATGAGCACCATGAAGACGGCCAGGTACTTCTTAAAGGCGGCATCGCTGATCACCAGCGCTCCGTAAGTCCCCAGCACGCTGCCGAGCACGGCGGGAATGGCGACAATCAGGCTGAAGCGAACCGGAAACACCCCATGGCTGTGGAGCTGCCGGGTGGCGGTGAGGCTCTGCATGAAAACGCCGAGCCGGTTGGTGGCGTTGGCCACGGTGGGAGGCAACCCCAGGAAGATAAGCAGGGGGATGGTGAGAAAGGAGCCGCCCCCGGCCAGGGTATTGATGAAACCGGCCACCCCCCCGCCGAGGACCAGCAGAAAAATATTGAGCACGGAAAAACCCTGCATCCAACCCCCCGAAGTCATTGACTTTACCCTGTACAGCTTCTCTGTGTACCACAGGCCTTGCCAATATGCCAGTAAACTATTGAATCTACTTACCCCCTTTCTTCTTGACATGGGATGCATGGGGCAGATATCAAAAGGTTTCCACGCAGGCAAGACAAAAGCGGTTCGGGGAGAAATTCATGGATACACAGGTGATACGGCAGTTGCAGCAGTTTCTTGAGGAAGACATCGGTCTGGGCGACATCACCACCGATTCCGTGTTCGGGCCCCAACAGGAGGGCAAGGCCGTATTTGTCGCCAAGGAAGAATTCGTGGTGGCCGGGCTCGACGAGATCGCCCCCCTGGTTTTTGCCACCCGCAATCCCAGGATTGTCTGTGCGGCCATGAGGAAGGACGGCGAGACAGCCCATCCCGGAGAGCGGATCTTTTCCGCGCAGGGTCCGGTGCGGGATCTGCTCTGCGCCGAGCGGCTGGCCCTCAATCTGGTGCAGCGGCTGAGCGGCATCGCCACCCTGACCGCCGCGTTTGTCCGCGCGGTCGAAGGGCTGCCGGTCCGGATCATCGACACCCGCAAGACCACCCCCGGTCTGAGAGGGTTTGAGAAATACGCGGTTCGGGTCGGAGGGGGGCGCAATCACCGCTTCAGCCTGGCCGACGGCATCCTGCTCAAGGACAACCACATCGCGGCCTGCGGCTCCATCACCCAGGCGGTGCGGACCTTGAGGGACAAGGCGCCCCATACCTTGAAGATCGAGGTGGAAACCGAAAATCTCGCCCAGGTGGAGGAGTGCCTGGCCTGCGGGGTGGAGATCATCATGCTGGACAACATGGCCCCTGCCCTGATGCGCCAAGCCGTGCGCCTGATAGGCGGCCGGGCACTGGTGGAGGCCTCCGGCGGGGTGAATCTCGCCAATGTCCGGGAGATTGCCGAAACCGGGGTTGATCTTATCTCGGTGGGCGCGCTCACCCATTCGGCCAGGGCCATGGATATCAGCATGCGTCTGAGCGTGTAACCGGTTACGCCTCGATCACCTTCTTGACGGCGGAAGCCAGGCTGGTGATGGTGTAAGGCTTTTGCAGAAAATCCTTTACCCCGAGTTGGAGAATCTCCTCCACCCGGTTGTCCTTGCGGAATCCGGAGGCAAGAAGCACCCTTACCTCCGGATTGATTTTTTGCATCTCGACAAAAGCCTCCCTTCCGGACATAACCGGCATGGCCATGTCCAGAAGCACCGCTTTTATCCGGGCTTGATGCTGCCGGTAAAGATCCACCCCCTCCTGGCCATTGGCCGCGGTGAGCACCGAATAGCCCACGGCCAACAAGACGTCCTCCGCCATGGACCGGACGAGTTCATCATCATCCACCACCAGGATAAGCCCCTCTCCCCGCATGATATCGAGGCTCTGCGCGGCAGGGAGCACTTCTCCCTGCCGGATCAGGACGGGGAGATAGACGTTGAAGGTGGAGCCGAGCCCGGGCTCGGAATAGACATCGATAAAGCCCTGCTGCTGGCGAACGATGTTGTAGACCATGGCCAGGCCGAGGCCGGTGCCCTTGCCTTGCTCCTTGGTGGTGAAAAACGGATCGAAGATCTTGGCCGCTGTCTTGGTGTCCATGCCCACCCCGGTGTCGCTCACCGAGACTCGCCAGTATGCGTTGCCGACTGCCTCGGGGTGCTTCTTCTGGAACACCGGGTCCACCGTGATCTTTTCAATGGCCACGGTGAGGGTGCCGCCCCATTGCGTATCCTCCCGCATGATGGTCATGGCGTGCACCGCATTGATGCAGAGGTTCAGGAGAACCTGCTCCATCTCGGTGATGTCCGCAAGCACATAGGCCGGTTCCGCGGCCGGATGCTCCACCATCAGCACGGACTTGTCAAAGGTGTTTTCCCCGATCTTCCGCACATGCTTGAGGGAGAGGTTCAGGTCCACGGGCACCAGATCGGCCTGCTGTTTGCGGGACAGGGTCAGCAGCTGCCGCACCATATCCACGGCCCGCTGCCCCGCGTTTTCCATACGATCAAGATATTCGCTCATCTCCGTGACGGAGAGGGCTTGGTGGCCCTTGAGCTTGTACTGGAGCAGGGAGAGATTGCCCAAAATGCCGGCCAGAACGTTGTTGAAGTCGTGGGCCAACCCTCCGGCAAGGGTGCCGATGGATTCCATTTTCTGGGCCTGGCGCAGCTGCTGTTCCTTGTGCTCGAGCTCGGTGATGTCGTCGAGCCGGATGGCCACCCCGGCGGTGCCGTTGGCGACCAGAGGGAAGAAGGTCAGGTTGTAGAGATGCTCGGGGTCTTGATGCACCTGTTCGCGATGGAGGGTCACCGCATTCCGGCTGCGATTGGTCTCGTCGACCTGTTGGGTGTATTTGCAAAAGAACGGGGCAGTATCATAGATCTTCCTGCCGATTGCCTCCTGGGAAGAGATGCCGGTGAGCCGGCAGGCCGCGGTATTCCATTGGGTAACGATGCAGTCGGAGTCCAGGGTGACCAGCACGGAGGGCATGGATTCGATGATATTGTTCAGGTAGTTGCGAATCCGGGCAATCTCACGCTCCGCGGTCTTTTGTTCGGTGATGTCGCGAATCAACCCCTCGTATTTGTTCACCCCCCCGCCGAACCCTCGGACCACATGGCAGGTCAAGGAGGCGATGATGGGGGTGCTGTTGTTTGCGATCAGGGTCAGTTCGTAGTTTTTGACAAACCCCTGATCGCCTATCAACTTTTTGAACTTGGCGAATGATTCCTCGCTTTCGAAGATGCTGGCGAACAGGTTTCTACCGAGCATGGTTTCCCGCGAAGAGGCGCCGAGGATGGAGATGAAGGCGGGGTTTACATCGAGGAGTTCTCCCTTCTCGTTGGCCACGAAGATCCCTTCCATGGCCCGTTCGAACAGGTGTCTGAATTTTCTCTCGGAGTTCTGCAGGGCAAGCTCCCTGGAGGCTATGGTGCTGGCCATGACACGCAGGGTATGGGAAAAACGTTCCAGCTCCAGCACCCCCTTGGGGGTCGGGATCTCCACATTGAAATTCCCCAGGGTGATGCTGTCGGTTACCTGCATGAACCGCTGAACCGGGCCGCTCAAGCGTTGGGCCAGAAACGTGCCGAGAAAAACGGCGAGGATCCAGAAGCCAAGGCCGGTGAGCGCCGTATTTCTCTGGATCTCACGCAGTTGCGCAAGAATCGGTTTCATGGACAGGGAAACCCTGGTTATCCCGAACACCATCCCGCCAACGGCGATGGGCGCCGTGACCACCAGCTGCTCATGGGCGGAGTCGATTTTGACCTTGAGGTCCTTGTCCTTGACGACAAAATCATCCTCCATGGTAGTGCCGAGCAGCCGCACCTCGGAGGCGGCCAGGATGTTCCCCTGGTTGTTCGCGATTTGGATGGAATCGATACTGGGAAGGGAGGCGGTATCCCGCACATATTCCTGAAGGGGAGCGTAATCTTCCGTGATCAGGTCGTCGATCACGGCAAAGGAGGTGCTGCGGGTGACGGCCATGCCATAGGCGGAGAGATTGCCGATGGCATGGCTTTTGAAAAGATCGGAATACAAAAAGATGAGCGCGGTGGTCAACAGCAGGGTGATGGCCGTGCAATAGACAATAAGATGGGTGCGCAGGCGAAAGGAGGTCATCAGTGATGCTTGTAGTAGTCGTTGTTTTTGATGACTTCGTAGAACGGGTCGTAATCAGCCTTGGTCGCGCCCACGATCTTCTTGATCTGCAGGCTCTTCAGGATTTCGAGATCTTCCGGTTTATCCGGAGAAAGCGAGGTCAACACCTCACGGATGGCGGCGATGGTGCGCTGGTCCATGCCGCTCTTGACCACAAAGGGAAACTGGGGAATCTCGGCGGATCGGGCCACGATGCTGAACTGATCCTTGATCGGCGCGAAATCCTTCATGTCCAGGGTGTCGAGCCGGATAACTCCGACATCGTATTTCTTGTTGAGCACCCCATAGATGATGGTGTCGAGTTTGCCGAGAAAGTGGATATCCAGATCCTTGGTCGAGTCGATCTTCTTTTCGTCGAGCAAATCCTTGAAAAACATGTACCCGGCATAGGAATATTCACCGATGGCGGCGACCTTCTTGCCCCGGCACTGCTCGATGGTTTTGATCCCGCTGTCCTGGCGGACGATGACCCCGCCCCAGAAGGAGGGAACCCCCTTGGCGATCACCGTGTATCCGGCAGGCTGTATCTTATAGTAGACAGTGATCGCGGGAAGGGCCAGGTCGTATTCTCCGGCCTGACTTTTTTTCAGAAACGTATCCGAGTCCGGCGCGGAAACGAGCTGCACCTTTTTCCCGAGCCGTTTTTCAATTCGGACGGCAAGGGGGCCGAAAACCTCGACCACGCTCTTGGGGGATTTGTAGGGATACACCCCGAATCTGATGGCGTCGGTTGTTTCCTGGGCCGGGCAAAGCCGGGGCCAGGCCATGCCCCATAACGCCAGAAGAGAAAGAAGAACCCTGACTGCCGGTCCGGCCGATATCCTTTGCATGGTGTTTCCTCCCAGATTGGCTGTTTCCGGTGTGCGGATCAGAGATACTACTCAATCATAGACGTTTCCATGCGTTGCTGTCAATTGACGGTTTACGGTTTTCGCAGGCAAAAAAAAATCCACGGGGGTGCAAGCAAAACCGCCACGGCTTTGTCCTCCCCTGCCCTGCTTGTATTGACAAAAAAACGCTGCTGGACTATTTTGCCACAATTTAGGAGCCGTCAAGGAAGAACCATCGCTGTTAACCCTGCTGTTTTGCTCATTTCCAGAGGATTCCATGGACCAGCTCATCGATGAAAGCCTGAAACATTCCCTTGCCGCCAAGGAGGCCCTGGCTCTCAGCCAGCGCGACACCATCAAACAGCTGGCGCAATGGATGATCGACACCATCAAGCGCGGCAACAAGCTGCTCATCTTCGGCAACGGCGGCAGCGCCGCGGATGCCCAACACATGGCGGCCGAGTTCGTCAACCGTTTCATGATCGACCGGCCGCCCCTGGCCGCCATCGCCCTGACCACGGACAGCTCCATCCTGACCAGCATCGGCAACGATTTTTCCTTTGATGATATCTTCAGCAAGCAGATCCTGGCCCTGGGCAAGGAAGGCGATCTGGCCCTGGGCATCTCAACGAGCGGCAACTCGCCCAATGTCATCAAGGCGGTGGAGGCGGCCAAGAGCCTGGGGGTGCAAACCGCGGTGCTCACCGGCAAGGACGGCGGCAGGCTGATCGGTTTGGCCGACTTGACCATCAATGTGCCCTCGCATGTGACTCCGGCCATCCAGGAGGCGCATCTCTGGGTGGAGCACCTGTTGTGCCAGATCGTGGACGAGGCGTTGTACGGACGCGGCGTTTCCGCCTGACCCTTCCCTGGATACCGACTCCCATGAAAAAATACCAGCCCCTGGATTTTTCCGGCCTCAACACCTATTCGATCCACGGCCGGTACAGCAAGGTCACGGTGGATAATTTCGCCAAGCCGCTTGCCCCCGGCTCCACGCTCAAGGAATTCATCGCCTCCCTGCCGGAGCAGCTGTTGGGAGTGGATTTCCCCGAGCTGGTCGACCGGCTGGCCGCAAGCCACAACAATGGCCGCCCCATCATGGTCGGCATGGGCGCCCATGTGATCAAGGTGGGGCTCAACCCCATCCTCATCGATCTCATGGAGCGGGGGATCATCAGCGCCATCGCCTTAAACGGCGCGGGCATCGTCCATGACACCGAGATCGCCATGGTGGGCCGCACCTCCGAAGAGGTGGGCGACGTGCTGGGCAGCGGCGCCTTTGGCGCGGCCAAGGAAACCGGCGAGGTGGTCAACGCCGGGATCAACCTTGGCGCGGAAAAAGGACAGGGTTTGGGCGAGGGCTTAGGCGAATATCTGCTGGCCCAGAATTTCCCGTACAACAACATGAGCCTGCTGGCCACGGCCAAGCGGCTGGGGATTCCGCTCACCGTCCATGTGGCCATGGGCACCGACATCGTCCATATCCACCCCACGGCCAACGGCGCGGCCATCGGCCAGACCAGCCATCAGGATTTCCGCCTCTTCTGCGGCCTGGTTGCCGAGCTGGAAGGCGGGGCCTACCTCAATTTCGGTTCCGCCGTGCTCCTGCCCGAGGTTTTTTTAAAGGCCCTCACCGTGGCCCGCAACCTGGGGCATGTGGTGAACAACTTCACCACGGCCAACTTCGACTTTATCCGCCATTACCGGACCATGACCAACGTGGTGAACCGGCCGACCATGGGCGGCGGCAAGGGCTACAACATCATCGGCCACCACGAACTTTTGATCCCGCTCCTGGCCGCCACCCTGCTCGACCGGCTTCAGGAAAAATGATGGGCTTGCAGCACGTTGGACTTCGCTTCAGGCAGGTGCTTCGACAGGGCTCTCCTGAGCTTGCCGAAGGGCTCAGCACGAACGATTATTAATACGTTAAGACAATGTCCGTTCGCCCTGAGCCTGTCGAAGGGCCGTTGTTTTGAGTCCGTCAAAAGCAAACACTCGCTCGCAAAAATGATGATCGGCGGATGACTTATCTTGCGCAATCTGCGGAAAAAAGATAAACAACGGAGTCGATCCATAGCATAGATCAGCCAGTCTGTTCAAGAACCAACACCAGGGGAACAGTTGATGCAAAAACTAATCAGAATCGGTACCCGGGCGAGCCTGCTGGCTCTGGCTCAATCCACCTGGATCAAGGGCTTGATCCAGGCCCAATACCCGGAAACCACGGTGGAATTGGTGAAGATCATCACCAAGGGCGACAAGATCACCGACGTGCCCCTGGCCAAGGTGGGCGGCAAGGGGTTGTTCGTCAAGGAGATCGAAGAGGCCCTGCTCAGCAATGAGGTGGACATCGCGGTGCACAGCATGAAGGATGTGCCGGCCGAGCTGCCCGAAGGGTTGCACATCGGCATCATCACCAAGCGGGAAAATCCGTTTGACGCCTTTATCTCGAATACCTGCGCCACCTGCCGCGAGCTGCCCCAGGGCGCCAAGGTCGGCACCAGCAGCCTGCGGCGCAAATCCCAGCTGGCCAACATCCGGCCCGATCTGGTCATCGAGGATCTGCGGGGCAATCTGGACACCCGGCTGCGCAAACTCGACGAGGGGAAGTACGATGCGATCATCCTGGCCGCCGCCGGACTGAACCGGCTGTCGCTCAGCGACCGGGCCAAGTCCTTTTTCACGGAGGAAGAGATGCTGCCTGCCGTGGCCCAAGGCGCGGTGGGCATTGAGTTGCGGATCAGCGATGCGGATCTTTTGGCCGGGCTGATGTTCATGGATCACCAGGAAACCTCCCTGGCGGTTCGGGCGGAACGCGGCTTTCTCCACCGCCTCCAGGGCGGCTGCCAGGTGCCCATTGCCGGATTTGCCCGGCTGGTCGATGACCGCTTGCAAATGACCGGATTGGTTGCTTCCGTGACCGGCGATCAAACAGTGCGCCTTGCATTATCCGCCGACACCACCGATCCCGAAGGGCTTGGGGTCCGGCTGGCGGAAAGGCTGCTGGCCGAAGGCGGCAAGGATATCCTCTCGGAAGTGTACGGCCACGAGATGCACTGATGTTTTCGTAAGAGCTGCCCTTCGACAGGGCTCAGGGCGAACGGAGATTGTCTTAAGTTATATATATTAATATTCCGTTCGTGCTGAGCCCTTCGGCAAGCTCAGGAGAGCCCTGTCGAAGCACTCCTGTTTAAAATAAATTTCGAATTTTCCGGCCTGGCCGGTTTTTTTATTTAATGAGAAAACTTATGACCACACACAACAACACAAAAACAACACGTTCCAAGGGTAAGGTATACCTCATCGGCGCGGGCCCCGGCGACCCTACCCTGATCACGGTGAAGGGGCTGGAGCTTCTCAAACGGGCCGAGGTTCTGGTGTACGATTACCTTGCCACCCCCAAGCTTCTCAAGTATGTGCCCAAGGACGCCGAGCTGATCTACGCCGGGAAAAAAGGCGGGGAATGCCACGCCC
>JAJZPC010000042.1 GCA_021811385.1 Deltaproteobacteria bacterium
GCTCGATGGGGAGCATGAGGGGAATCAGCCAGGGAATGGGTCCGAGGAAATGCTTGATATAGCCGATGCCGTGGAACTTCACGCCCAGGATGTGGGTGGTGAAGAAGACGATCAGGGTGCAGGCCAGGGTGATGTTGAGGTTGGAGGTCGGAGACATGAATCCCGGCATGAGGCCGATCATGTTCGCCACCAGGATATAGAGGGCAAAGGTGGCGAGCATGGGGAACATCATCCGCGCTCCTTCCTTGCCCATGTTGTCCGCCATGAATCCCTCAAGGCCGCCGATGATGACTTCCCAGAAATTCTGCCCCTTGCCCGGGACCAGGGACATCTTGCCCAGGGTCAGTTTCGGAACGATGATCAGAAAGAGCATGACCAGCCAGGTGTAGGTCATGTGCGGAGAGACCAGCTTGGCCAGCACGGTGTCCCCAACCGGACCGTGGGGAACGGGCATTCCCAGAGATTGCAGAATCAGCGAGATAAACAGTATTGGATGTTCCATGGACCGTGCGAAGCCTCCTTAACCTTGTACTACTTTGTCGTATAAATACTTTTTGCTGCGACCATGACGGCCAGCCCGATGCCCAGGAGCACGGTGGACAGGCCAACCAGCAGAGCGAAGGTGTGAACCAGCTGGTACCTCACCAGCAGGAAAAGAACCCCCACCACCACGGACAGGCGCAGATAATATCGCATAAAAAACAACGGCTTGACCGCTCCGAGCGGCCCGGACAGCAGCCTGAGCAGATCCCTTTTCAAAAACAGGAAGCTCAGGTTCGCTATCGCTCCGCCGACAAAAACCGAGCGGGCATGAAAGCCTGAATACCCCAACCAGCCCAAGCCGGTGAGCACCCCCAGCAACAGCCAGTTATACACCATGACCTTGGCGAGCGACACCTCGCCCCCCGATGCGGGAGAACCACTGGCCGTCATCAGAGATCCTTTCTGCTGGCCACATCATAGAGGTTTTTGAAGGCCGCGGCCACGCCGAACCCGAGAAAAACCAGGGTCAACCAGGGCGAGGTTCTGCCGCCAAACACCTTATGATCCAGATAATAACCGATGCCGACTCCGATAAAGATGGAGAAGGCCACGGACATGCCAACGGTGCTGAACTGGGCCAGCAACCGCAGTGTATCCTTACGGTTATTGGACATCTTCACCCCCTGTCGTGCTGCCCGGACAAAGGATCCATCGATTTACAGCCGATAGGATTACTAGCATTGCATTACCCCAAAGTCAACGGCTTTTTTCTCATTTGGCCAACTTTTTGAATGAGCATTCAGTTTTCTCCAGCGCCATGGCCAGTTCGGCTTCGCTCTGGGCTCCGGAGATGAAAAGGGCCTCGAACTGGGAGGGCGCCAGCCAGATCCCTTGCTCCTGCATCTGCCTGAAATGCCGGCCATATCGGGCTGTATCCGCCTGCATGGCGGAGTCGAAATCCACCACCGGCCCGGCGGTGAAGAAAGCGGTCATCATGGAGCCCACCCGATTCAGGGTGGTCTGGCCGGGCAGGTATTTTTCGGCAATCCCGGTCAACCCCTGGGCAAAGCGGGCCGACTTTTCCTCCAGCGTTGCGTAAAAGCCGGGCTGGGCCAGCTGCCGCATGGTGGCGGCGCCCGCCGCCATGGCCAGGGGATTGCCGGACAAGGTTCCGGCCTGATACACCGGGCCGACCGGAGAGATGGTGTCCATCAGTTCCTTTGTGCCGCCATAGGCCCCGACCGGCAACCCGCCGCCGATGATCTTGCCGAGACAGGTGAGATCCGGCATGACCCCGAAGTATTCCTGCGCTCCGCCCAGGGCCAGACGCAGGCCGGTGATAACCTCGTCGAAGATGAGAACGATGCCCAGCTCGGCGGTCAGGGCGCGCAGCTTTTGCAAAAATCCGGGCTGCGGCGCGACAACCCCCATGTTGCCGGCCACCGGCTCGATGATCACGCAGGCAATGTCCAGTTTTTCATCGCGCAGGGTTTGCTCCAGGATCTCCAGGTTATTATAAGGAATGGACACCGTATTCTTGACAATATCCTCCGGCACCCCTGGGCTGCCCGGGATACCGAGGGTGATCACCCCGGAACCCGCCTTGACCAGGAAACTGTCGGCATGGCCATGGTAACAGCCGTCGAACTTCACCACCACCTTGCGGCCGGTGTAGCCCCTGGCCAGCCGGATGGCGCTCATGGTCGCCTCGGTGCCCGAGCTGACGAAACGCACCTTTTCCACCGAGGGCAGGGCATTGATCACCAGCTCGGCCAGTTCGATCTCCAGGGGGCAGGGCGCGCCGAAGCTGGTGCCGTCTTGCAGGGTTTTCTCGATGGCCTCGACCACGGCCGGATGATTATGCCCAAGGATCATCGGCCCCCAGGAACAGACAAAATCGAGAAACTCGTTGCCGTCCACATCATAAATTTTCGAACCGGCGGCTTTCTTGACAAAGAGAGGCTCGCAGCCCACGGATTTACAGGCCCGCACCGGACTGTTCACACCGCCGGGGATGAGCTGCTGCGCCTTTGCAAACAGGGTATGCGATTGATCGGTCTTCATGCTTCAGGTCTCCTTGCCTTCTCAATTATTGATGTTCCCGCCAAAAAAAGACGGGAGCACCTGTCAATGACAACGATGCACCGCCCTCGCCGCGTTTTCTGCCGCCGGCGAGGGGAAAATATAGCAGGCTGCCGCCACCCTGTCAAAACTCTTTCATGGACAAAAAAACCACCTTCCCCCGACAACCCCCTGCTTTTCACCATCCTTTCCCTTGACACGACAAAGCCCTTCATAGCAATATGAGCGCAGGAGCAGGCAGTGCCAGGATCAGTTACCAGCAGGAACCAGACAGGAGTGACCATGGAAATACACGACCCGAATCTGCATCTGAGACTTATGGAAATGTGTGACTGCTATCTTGGCACGGACTATGCCTCGACCATTCAAAAGGTGGCGGATGTCCGCTCCGCGGACATCCAGGAGGATGCCCTCCGTTACCTCTCCCTGGCCCTGCTCTTCACCCTGACCGAAGAAGCCCGGCAACTCTCCTTCAAGCGAAAAAACGACAAGATCACCGTCACCATCAAACACGATGACGAAAAAATCGCCCTGCGGCCACCGGCCCGGCCCGTCTTCGACAGCATTATCGCCATTATGCGCACCATCCTTCATCTGGAGCAGGACAAAGGGGGGTTGCCGTTGACCCTTGGCCTTAAAAATGACCGGATCGAAGTCCAGGTAAAGGTTGAACGCGTCGCGGACAAGGAGACCCTCAAGGTGAAATTTCCCGAGTTGGGCTAAGCATTCGGCGCAACCGTCCCATCCTTTTTTCCGCTGCCGCCACCCAACCCGCCCGGGCCTGCCAAGAGGCAACAACTGGCTGTTTTTCCTTGACAATCTTGGCAATGGCAATAAATAATCAAACATCTCCCGCATATTCGCACGTCTTTGGGAGCAGGCTTTTTTCCGGGCTTTTCTTGCCTCCCATCAGCACATGACCACAAGGAGTCGGCAATGACCGAGAAAAAAAACGGGACCGAAGAGATAGCGCCCTGGGAGTTTACAGAGTTGCATGCCGCTCCAGCCGGGGCCACCCTTGCGGACGCCGATCTCGAAAAAATCATCCGCAAGAACTATCGCGAGCCCATTCTGGACGATGATCCGGTCCGCGCCGAAATCGATGGCGCCAGCCACAGGGTCTGCGATATCGGCAGTCGCGGCCTGGGCCTCATCGTTCCCTCCCTTGGCAGCTTTCCGGCCGGCGCCCCTTACAGCATTACGCTGCATATCGGCGACAATACCCTTACCCTCCGGGGAAAAGTCACCCATATCTCTCCCAGCGAAATCTCCGGCGAGTGCCACTGCGGCATTGAGTTCATCGATCTGAGCAAGAAAGACGAGCAGACCCTGCAACACTTTCTGACAGAGCACCACGCCAGACTCTTTGGCGGAACAAACCGCTCCGCCGACCTTGGCCGGGACTAAACCGCAATTTCATCATGGACCCGGAGCAGAATGGCGGCAAAAGATAAACACGACATCATGGATGCCCTGCTGCAAGGCTCATCCGAGGACGCGGCGGACGAGGCCCTCTCCCTTGCCAAGCTGATTCATCGCAAGGGAGAACCGGAAGGCGCCAAGCAGCCCGTTGCCGACGCCCTAAGCCCGGAAGCGGAGGCCAAGAAGGCACCCGGAAGCGAGAGCAAAAAAAAATCCACGCACTATATTTCCGAAGAGATTTTCGAGGATCTTGACGATGCGCGGGATAAAATAAATGAACTTGTGCACCCACGCTTGAAATCCAGGATTTCAAAATCACGGATTGTCGATCAGGCGCTCCGGATGATACTCAAGGACTTTGAGGAAAAAGGCGAGAAAAGCCATCTGATCAAAGAGATCCTAAAAGACATGCGCCGGAAATAACAAGAAGTTGGCCACGGCAGGCCCGGAGACTTCACCAATGATAATCACTTGCCCTCATTGCAAAAAACAGCATAATATCGATGAGAAGAGAATCCCGCCCAATGTCAGGATGGCTCGCTGCCAAGGCTGCGGCCAGCAATTTCCTCTCGACATTCCGCGGGAAGAAACACCCCCTCCCCCACCACCGCAGCCCGCCCCGATCGAGGCCGCGCCCGCCCAGGAGTCTCCAAGCTCCACGCCCCGCGCCAGCCAGGAAACCACCAGAAGGATCGGCGTCTCCCTGAGCAAGGGCGGGGTCGGCAAGACCACCACCTCGGTAAATCTCGCGGCCGGTCTTGCCCTGGCCGGAAAAAAGGTTCTGCTGGTGGACACCGACACCCAGGGACAATCGAGCTTCATGCTGGGCGTGAAACCCAAGGGCGGCCTTACCGAGCTGGTGACCGGAGAGCTGCCGCCCCAGGAGGCGATCATTCAGGCCCGCAAAAACCTGTGGATCCTGGCAGGAGGCAAATCCCTGGCAGGCCTCAAACGTCTCATCGACCGCAAGGATTACGGCGGCGAGCTGACCATTGCCGAAGCCCTGACTCCGCTGGAAAAAGACTACGATTACGTGGTGGTGGACACCTCGCCGGGCTGGGATCCGCTCACGGTCAATGTTCTTTTTTATGTCAACGAGCTGATGACCCCTGTTTCCCTGGAGGTCATGTCCATCCAGGGATTCGGCGAGTTTCTGAAAAGCATCGCCTCCATCCAGAAATTCCGCAAGGAGGTCGAACTCCGCTACATCCTGCCCACCTTCCGCGACATGCGGGTGAAAAGGGGGAGCGAGTTTCTGGAGGAGATTGAAAAAATCTACGGGGACAAGGTCTGCTCCCCGATCCGCTACAACGTCCGGCTGTCCGAGGCCCCGGCCTATGGTCAGACCATCTTTGAATTCGCCCCCGGATCCAACGGCGCCCAGGACTACCGCGATCTTGTCCGCAAGGTCACCGGCGAACCGGATCTTTTCACCTGACCTGACCCGCCGCTTCCAGCAAAAAATACCCAGCCCGCACAACCGACAGGAGAACGAAGGATTGTCCCATGACCGTTGAAAGCAAGCTGATCCCCATTCTCCGCGAGGGGATCGATATCGTGAAGATGATTTCCTTTAAGAGATTAAAAGATGCGCTGGCCCAAAAATATCCCGGCCAGGAAAGTGCTTTCGCCGCCAAGCTTGCCGGGGCGCTGATCAATGCGATCTTCGGCGCCCCGCCCCAGGAGGAGCCCTTTGCCGCATTCGCCCGGAGCCACGCGGCTCTCATTGCCCAAGAGCTGACCGAGACCGGCGGCATGCTGGAAGAGCTGCGGATTCCCCTCACCGACGCCCTCCGCATCCAATCCCTTTGCGACCATCAGGAAGGCCGGGACAGCACCGCCACCCTCCGGCAGGCGCAAGAACTGGGAATCCTCTTGACTGATCGCGACCTGCCCCTGCCCCACAGCTTCATCGAGCTGGTCCGCAAGCTGGGCAGCGGATTCGGCCTGCTGCTGCCGCCCTTGCCCAAGGCCGAAGAGGCGACAACGCACTAGAAGCCGCCTTCAGCCCTCCAGCTCGTACTTCTTGATCTTGCGCCAGAGAGAGACCCGGTCGATGCCCAGGGCCTGGGCGGCCAGACTCTTGTTTTCGCCGTGCTCCCGCAACACCCATTCGATATAGGCCCGTTCCTGGTCGGCAAGACTGGGGATGCCGCCGCTTTTCCGGCGGAAGGTATGAAAAGTGGTTCCGCGCAGGTCTTCGGGCAGGTGGCCGACCTCAATGGTGTCGCCACCGGCCAGGGCCACTCCACGCTCGATGATGTTTTCCAGCTCCCGGACATTGCCGGGGAAATCGTACTGCATCAGGATGTCCACCACCTCCGGCTCGATCTCCCGCACCTCCTTCTGCATCAACACCCCGTATTTCCTAATGAAATGCTGAATCAAAAGAGGCAGGTCGTCCTTGCGCTCGGCCAGGGGCGGAATATTGAGCGCCACCACGTTGATCCGGAAAAAAAGATCCTGCCGGAAATGGCCGAGCTTCACCTCCTCCTGCAGGTTCCGGTTGGTGGCCGCGAGAAAGCGGACATTCACCTTGATCGGCGTGGTCCCGCCGAGATGCATCACCTCTTTTTCCTGGATCACCCGAAGAAGCTTCACCTGCATGGCCGGTGACATCTCGGTGATCTCATCGAGAAACAGGGTGCCGGTGTCGGCCATCTCCACCAGCCCCTTTTTCATTTCCACCGCCCCGGTGAAGGCGCCCTTTTCGTGGCCGAACAGTTCGTTGGCCAGGAGCTCCTCCTGAAAGGCGCCGCAATTGACGGACAACAGGGGTCCGTTGCGCCGGTTGCTGCAGGCGTGGACAAACCGGGCCATCAGCTCCTTGCCGGTGCCCGACTCCCCGCAGATCACGATATTGCTGTCCGAGGTGGCGACCTGGGCGGCCGTGGCCATCAATTTTTTCATCCCCGGATTGTCGGTGATGATCCGGGCCTCTCCCTGAAAGGCCTTGAGATGCTCCCGCAGCCTGTTGTTTTCCTGCTTGAGCCTCGTTTTCTCCAGAGCCTCGCGCACCACCTTCCGAACCTCGTCCAGCTTGTACGGCTTGGCGATGTAATGGTAGGCCCCGGCCTTCATCGCCTCGATGGCCGAATCCACCGTGGCGTAGCCGGTGATCATGATCACCTCGGTGTCGGGGTACAGTTCCCGCGAGCGCCTCAATATCTGCATCCCGCCGACCTTTTCCATCTTGAGATCGGTCAGAACCAGATCAAAAAACTTCTCCTCCAGCAGCTGCAGAGCCCGAGGCCCGCTCTGCGAACCGGTGACCTCGTACCCCTCTTTCTTCAGCACATGCTTGAGGTTGTTCAGGGCTATCTCTTCGTCGTCAACAACCAGTATTTTCGCGATTTCGTCATTCATTGTCTATTTCCTGCTAACTGTCCAGCGTTATGCCCGAAAAGGAGTAACTGTTCAGCAGTGCCACAGATGCAAGGAAGAGGCTTGCGACGTGTGCTGTTGCACATGAGCAGGCCGATGACAACGCAGATGTGGTGCTGCTGGACAGTTACATTTCCTGCTGCATTCCCGGCAGCCAGATGATGAAGGTGGTGCCAAGACCGGGACGGCTGTCCACGGTGATGGTGCCGCCGTGCCATTCCACGATGTCGTGCACGATGAACAACCCGAGGCCGGAGCCCTTGCCCACATCCTTGGTGGTGAAAAACGGGTCGAAGATCCTTTTGACATGCTCCGGGTCGATTCCCGGGCCGTCATCCTCGATGAGGATCTCCACCTCATCGAGCCCGGTGGATACCCCGATGTGCCGGGCGGAAATCCAGATATGGCCATCGGCCTTGACCGCATCTATTCCGTTCTTGATCAGGTTGAGCAGAACCTGCTGCATCCGCTGCTTGTCGGCAATGATCTGAAGATCGTCCGGGATCTCAACGGTGATCACGACCTCGCTGGGCGCGTGTCCGCGGATGAGCAGGATGGTTTCATCCACCATGGTCTTCAACAGCAGCTTCTCCTTCCTGACCTCCTTGATCCGGGAAAACTCCAACAGGGTCCGCACTATGTCCCGGGCCTTGTCGGACTGCACCTCGATCTGGCCGATGAGGCTCTTCTTGAACTCCAGGTCGTCGTCTTCGATCTCTTCGCGCAGAATCTGGGCGGAGGTGGAGATATTGGACAGGGGATTGTTCAGCTCATGGGCCACCCCGGAAAGGAGAGTGCCCAGCGCCGCCAGCTTTTCCGACTGCACCAGCTGATGCTGCCGCATCTGCAGCTCCTTGGTCATCCGGTTGAAGGCGGTGAGCAGGGAGCGAATCTCCTGCTCGCCTTCCCCCACCGCGATCTCGACAAACTCTCCATGGGAGATTCTCTTGGTATATCCCTCAAGCACCTTGAGGGAGGTCATCACCTTTCTTCCCAGAATCGCCGCAATAGCCAGGGCGGAAACAAACAGACAGACCATGGAGGCAAGCAAGATGCTCTGGGTCGTTTTCAGCAGAGCCTTGATCTTGTTCTTCACCGCCCCCCGGGTTCTTTCCCCGAACTCGGTAAGCTCCTTGCCCGAGGACCGGAGCTGTTCCTCGAGCTTTTCCTGGGTCCGGCCGCCGCCCGGGTAGTCCGCCCCTTGGGCAATATCGAGGTAATACGCATGGAGCTGGCCCATGTGCCCATTGTAGGCCTCAATCACTCTTCCAAGCTGCTCCAGCTCCGGAACGGAAACCACCAGTCGCAAGGCTGCGGCGTTGTTGTCGAAGAGTTCGCGGATCTTGTGCCAGTAGAACTGATTCTCCAGGAAATCCTTCTCCTGCCGGTATAGAAAATAGTTCTTCTCGAATCGCCGCACCTCAAGGATCGTGTTGAAAAAATCCTCCACAACCTCGCCGAAGGCCACCTGCTCCTCCACCCGTTTGACAATGCCGTAGGTCAGTATCGCGGATCCCACCATGATGGTGAGCAGCAGGTAAAAACCATAGGTGATCTTCTTGCGGATGCCGAGCTGAAACATGGCGATCTGTGCTTTCCCCTGAAAAATGCCGCGCCCCGGACTCGATGCCGAAAGGCATCGTCAATGTCAACAGGGTATCCCTGCCGACATCACAAGGAACCCGCGACGTCCGTCTTCGCCATTCCCGATAAAAAAACCGGAATAGCCTTTTCCAACCTCCTGCCTGCGGGCAAAAAGACCCGCTGCCGACCCAACCCGAAATCACCATACCCCCAGTCCCGGGCAAAGTCCAGAGGTTGCATTTAGCAACACGTCATTTCCGGCTGCAACAACGCCTTATCATTTTGATATTACAGGGTTTTATTTTTTTAAATCGCCATGTGTTGCAAAACAGAAACATTACCCCGCACACACGAAACACCTCTAACATATTGATATAAAACGACAATAAAGAAATGACCCTCTTTGGCACGCTTGTTGCTCAATGAAACAGACAGCGAACGAATGCTCACTCTGTTTCAGACAACATCCACATAAAGGAGAACCACCATGAAGACCATTCTGAACCATTTTGACCGGCTGATGGCGGCAATTACCTTTGCCGAGGCAAACGAGCCCGCCCTTGCCCTGGAGTTCACCGGCAACCGCAAGCCTGCTCAGACCCCCCCGGCCCAGTCCGCAAGGATGGCCGGCGGCAAGGCTCTGACCAACCAGACTGCCCACTAAACCGACAATCCTTTTTACGCGGAATATCCATGAGCACCCTGACGGCGATTTTCAAAAAACTTGAAGAATCCATGAGCGCGGCGACCTTTGCCGAGGCGGGAGAATTCGAGACGGCCCGCCAGTTTCTCACGACCAACAAAAATGCCCGCAAACGGGTGCTCCTGGGAACCGACAAACAGGAAATCGACGCCAGAACCATCAGCTACGCCATGCATCTCTGCCAGCGGCTCGGCGGAGGATTGGAGATTTTCCATGTGCTGCACCTGCCCGCGGAGGAAGAGGGTACCGAGCTCAGCCAGGGAAAAGAACCCCTTGTCTCCCTGAGCAACGCACTGCACCAGAAGGGCATCGCCTACCAGCCGGTGAAGGGAGCCGGATGCCTTGCGGACGAGGTGCTCCGCCATGCAGGCAGCCGGAGGGATATCCTCTGCGTGGTCTTCGACGCCATGGAGGCCGGCGGCACAACCTGCCGCAAAGCAAAGGAAAACATGATCGCCAAATTTCAGGCCATGCACTGCCCTGTCGTGATGTACGCAGGATCAGCCAAACCCTGAACTATTATACAATCCACAACCATTGAGGGAGAAAAAATGATGACCACCAGTTTTGACAAAAACATGTCGGCTGTCGCCTTTGCCGAGGCAGGCGAACACGACACCGCCCGCCAGATCCTGGGCGAAAACGCCGCAAAGCAGCACGGCAAGTCCCCGGCTCCGGCAGCCAAAAAGAAGCCCTACCTGAAGACCATCATCTTCGGGACGATCTCGCTCTCCGCCTATTACATGCTTTTCACCAACGAAAAGCTGGTTACCGAGATCTTCACCATGGGCGGCTGGCGCTGGGTATACCCGGTGGGGGCGGCCTTCTTCTTTTCCTTCATCCACGGGGCCTTTGCCAGCAACCTGCTGAGCACCCTCGGACTTGAAGCAAAAAAATAAACCAGCTTCGCTGACTCGCATAAAGGAGATCTACCCGCAATGAAGAAGTTACTGATTATACTCATGTTCGCCCTTCTCCCCCTCTCCCTGTTCGCCCATTCGGCCATGGCCGCCGGCGACGGACCATCCAAGGACATGCTCAAGGGCATTATCACCGAAGTGAACGCGGCGGAACGCACCGTTGTCTTTGAGAAGGACGGCACCAAGGAAATCGTGGTCCTGGCCATGAACGAGAAGATGCAGCCCGAAGACATGAAACTCAACCAGAAGGTACTGATCAATCTGGACAAACATGCCGAGGCCGGCAACGTGATGAAGGATGTTTCGGTCATGTTCATGGACATGAACGCCAGCAAGCTTATCGCCCTGCTGGTTATCGGCGCCGTCGGCGGATTGCTCTCCGGCTTCATCGGCTCCGGCGGCGCCTTTGTCATGACCCCGGCCATGATGTCCCTGGGCGTGCCCGGCGCGGTGGCGGTGGCCAGCAACATGTGCCACAAGTTCCCCAAGGCCATGGTCGGCGCCTACAAGCGCTGGAAATACGGTCAGGCTGACATCAAGCTCGGCTTGGTCATGGCCTCCACCGCTGTTATCGGCGTGCAGATCGGCATCAAGATCCAGAAATACATCCTGGCCCAGTTTGGCGGCGCAGGCTCCAATCTTTACATCAGCGCGGTGTTCATGGTCGTGCTCGTCTTTGTCGGCGGCTATGTGTTCTATGATGCCTGGAAGCTCGCCAAGGGCGGCGGCAAGGAAACCGTCAGCAAACTGGCCCTGCGCATGCAGAAGATCCAGCTCGCCCCGATGATGCATTTCAAAACCGCCAAAGTGACCATCTCCGCCTGGATCACCATCCCGGTCGGCCTGCTCACCGGCATGCTTGCCGCCACCATCGCCGTGGGCGGCTTCATCGGCGTTCCCGGCATGATCTATGTGATCGGCGCCTCCGCCGTGGTGGCCAGCGCCACCGAGTTGATCATCGCCTTTGTCATGGGCGCCTGGGGTTCCGTGCAGTGGGGTCTTTCCGGTCTCATCGATATCCGCCTCGCGCTGCTGCTTTTGGCCACCTCCCTGATCGGCGTGCAGCTCGGCGCCTTGGGCACCACCTATGTCAAGGACTACATCATCAAGATAGTCATGGCCACCACCATGCTCATCGTTGCAGTCAGCCGCGGCGTCAAGATCCCCGGCTACCTGATCGATCTTGAGCTGATGAACCCCATCCAGGAGAACACCCTCGCCCTGCTCGAAGGCATCAGCTTCTGGTCCCTGGTCGCAGCCTTGGGTTCCGCGGCTCTCATCATCATCGTGGCCATGGTCAAGGGCATGACCGCCGACAGCAGAAGCAAGAAAGCTGTTCTGGGAGTAAGCAATGGCTAAGTACCGGAAGATCCTCGTTGCCTACGACGGTTCTCCCTCGGCCCAAAACGCGCTCTCCCTGGCAAGCCGGCTTGCCAGGGAGGACAAGAGCTGGATCAAGGTGCTGGCCGTTGTCCCCTCCTATCAGGGGGACTTGGAACTTATCGGTGTTTCGGATATCAAGGAAGCCATCACCGGCCCCGGCCAGGAAATGCTGGCCGAGGCCCGGCAACTGGCGGACCGCGAAGGGGTCCACATCCTGACCAATCTGGAACAGGGCGAGCCCTATGAACAGATCGTCCATGTTGCGGAAGAAGAGAACTGCGATCTGATCATCATGGGCCGCCGGGGCAAGGCCAAGATGGAGCGGGAACTCATGGGCAGCGTCACCGCCCGGGTCATCGGACATACCGGCAAGGATGTCCTGGTTATTCCGGAAAACGGCACGCTCTCCTGGGAGAACATCCTGCTGGCCACGGACGGTTCCACTTGCTGTGACAACGGACTGGCCCGGGCCCTGGAAATAGCCCAGGAACGGAAGGTAAAACTCTCCGCCGTTTCCGTGGTTTATACCAATGACGAGTTTTACGCCCTTGGCCAGGAAGTCGTGAAGGAACTCTACCAGGAAGCGGACAAGGTTCTGGACAAGGTCAAAAAATGGGGTGGGGATCTCGGGGTACAAACGGAGCTGTTCGTGCGGGATGGCGAGCCCCACCAGGCCATTACCGCCCTGGCGACGGAAATCTCCGCCAGCCTCATCGTCATGGGCTCCCATGGCCGCAAAGGGCTGACCCGCCTGCTCATGGGCAGCGTCACCGAACGGGTTATCGGCTATACGGATTGCCCGGTCCTGGTCTGCCACCTGTAATCACGCGGCAAGACAAAAAGGCTTCACCTCGGGCGCTCCTTTACGGGGCGCCCGTTTTTTTTGTTACCGGCCGGAGGGCGGGCAAGCATCTTCGGTTACATTGACCATGGCATTCCCGCCCGCCTTCGGGTATCTTCACTCCCATGCTTCTCATCCACCCCCCAGCCGCCAAGGGTTGCGAACCGCCAGCCGGGATTGCCCGTCTGGCCGGAGCCATCCGTGGTCATGGCCTGGACTGCACCCTGCTGGACGCCAACCTGGAAGGGCAGCTGTTCCTGCTCGCCTCCCCGCCGACGTCCACGGACACCTGGAGCCTCCGGGCCGGCCGGAACCTCAAGGATAATCTTGCCTCCCTGCGCAGCCCTGGGCTGTACCGGAACCCTTCCCGCTATCGGCGGGCGGTGGCGGATGTGAACCGGGTGCTCGCCTTGGCCGGCCAGAGCCACCATCTTTCCCTCACTCTTGCCAACTACCAGGAGCGGAATCTTTCTCCCTTGAACAGCGCGGACCTTCTCCGGGCTGCCGAGAGTTCCGAGGCGAACATCTTCTTCCCCTATTTTTCGGCACGGCTCCCAGGCCTCATCGAAGAGACCCGCCCTGCCCTCATCGGCATCTCCCTGAACTACCTGAGCCAAGCCCCCACCACCTTTGCCATGGCCGGGTTTCTCAAAAAACGCTATCCGGGGCTGCCCATCGTGCTGGGGGGCGGGCTGGTCACCTCCTGGCTGCGCAGCCCCGCCTGGAAAAACCCTTTTTCCGGGTTGATCGACCATTGCCTTGCCGGACCCGGAGAAGAACCGCTGGTCCGCCTCCTTTCCAGCGATTTTTCCCCGCGCCACCATACCCCGTCCTATTCCGGCCTGCCCCTGAACGACTATCTGGCCCCCGGCCTCATCCTGCCCTATGCCGCCTCTTCGGGCTGCTACTGGAACAAGTGCCTCTTCTGCCCGGAAAAGGCCGAAGGCAACCCCTACCAACAGATTCCCCCGGCCACGGTGCTGGCGGATATCGCCAGCCTCAAAGCCGCCACCCGGCCAAGCCAACCGGCCCTGCTCCATTTCCTCGACAACGCGGTGAGCCCTGCCCTGATGCAGGCCTTGGCCGCCGAACCGCCGGGGATCGACTGGTACGGCTTTGCCCGAATCTCCCCCCTGCTGGCTGAACCTGATTTCTGCCACGCCCTGCGCCGCTCCGGTTGCCGGATGCTGAAGCTGGGCCTTGAATCCGGCGATCAATCCGTGCTCGACGCCATGAACAAGGGGCAGGATCTGGCCCTGATCGAAACAGTCCTCCGGAACCTGGCAGAGGCCGGGATCGCCACCTACATCTATCTGTTGTTCGGCACCCCCTCGGAATCCCTGGCTGAAGCGCGCCGCACCCTGGATTTCGTGGTCCGCCACCACTCGGCCATCACCTTCCTCAATCTGGCCGTGTTCAACATGCCCATCAACAGCCCGGAAGCCCCCTTTGTAACGCGCAGCGAATTTTACGGGGGCGACCTCTCCCTGTACACCGATTTCGAGCATCCCAAAGGGTGGTCGCGCAAGAAAATCCGGAAGTTTCTCGACCAGGAGTTCACGCGTCAGCCGGAGATTGCCCGTATTCTCCACCGTGACCCGCCGATTTTCACCTCCAACCATGCCGCTTTTTTCTGCTGAAATCCGAAAAGACCTCGCCGCCGGCTCCCAGGCCCAAACTTTTTTGTTTTGACAAAATCCCTGGCGATTACGGATAATGACCGTAAGGCATGACCTTGCCAGTCCGGCAAAGACCGCGACCGGCTCTGTTGGCAAATATCCGAGAGGGAGGATGGCATGTATAAAAAAATCATGGTTGGCTACGATGGCACACAATTCAGCGACTGTGCGCTGAAGGAGGCGATTTCCCTGGCTAAGGCATCGAGCGCGAAGCTCCTGCTGGTAACCGCCCCGGAGATCGATATCGAATTTCAGGCCATTGCGCCCGAGGCAAATGAGTTGATGGAAAAAAAGGCCCGCACCGATCTGGATCTGGCGGCGGCGAAGGTAAAAAAAGCCGGGCTCACCTGTGAGACAAAGATCGTCCTCACCCCCTCCACCCAGGAAGCGCTGGTGGAAACAGCCCAGAAAAACAAGGTGGACCTGATCGTACTCGGCACCCATGGCCGCAGCGGCATCATGCGGCTGCTCATGGGCAGCACCACGGCGCGGGTCATCGGACATGCCCACTGCAGTGTGCTGGTGGTGCGCTGCAAGTAAATCGTTGCCCCTTTTCGTCTACAAACTGCCCCTTTCGGAATTAGGGGAGACCGCTCTGACCGCGCTAACTGTTCAGCAGCGCCGCTTCGCTGCTGCTGCAGATGCGCGGAAGAGGTCCGCGAAGTGTGCTATTGCACATGAGCGGGCCGATGACAGCTAAGCGAGCTTGGCGAGACTGCGAAGCAGATGCGGTGCTGCTGAACAGTTAGCGGCTGCAGACAGGGCAGCCTTGCATGGCAAAAGGCTTTTCCAACCGGCAGGCGGCAAGCAGCGGTTCGTCCCGAAAGATATCCAGGGTAGGGCCATCGGCCCTGACCTCTCCCTCATGGAGGACGATGGTCCGCTCGCACAGTTCCAACACCATATCCAGATCGTGGCTGGTGAAAATCCTGGTGTGATGGAAGTCTTTCAACAACGCCATGAGCTGGCGCCGGGCAAAGGGATCAAGCCCGCTGGTCGGCTCATCCATGACCAGGATGTCCGGCGACATGGCCAGCACCGTGGCGATGGCCACCCGTTTTTTTTCTCCGCCGGAAAGCCGGTAGGGCGGCTTGTCGCGCAGGTGCTCGGCTCCGACCCGCGCCAAAGCCTCTTGCACCCGCTCTTCCACCTCAGCTCCTGTCAAACCCAGATTCAACGGGCCAAAGGCCACATCATCGAAAACCGTGGGCATGAACAGCTGGTCGTCCGGATCCTGGAAAACCATGCCCACCGTGCGCCGGATCTCGGGCAGGGTGGCGGGGGTCAGGGGAAAATCTCCGATGCGGATCGCACCCTGGTTGGTTGCCAGATAGCCGTTCAGGTGCAGGAGCAGGGTGGATTTGCCCGCCCCGTTGGCGCCGATGATCGCCACCGATTCGCCGTGGGTGATCCGGAAAGAGACGCCCCGCAGGGCCTCGGTACCGTCCGGATAGACGTGACGCAGATCCTTGACCTCGACAATATGATGACTCATCCCACCACCCCTGTAACGATCGCCCCCAGAAACTGGGAGACATTGACCAGACGGAAAAGAAGAAACAACCCGGACCAACCCGCGAGAAAAAGAAAGTCCCTGATTCCGAACCGGGTTGTCCGGCGCGGATGAAATTCGCCGCTGAACCCCCTGGCCAGCATGGCAAGATGGATCCGCTCCGCCCGCAGCCAGGTGCGGAGCAAGAGGTGGCTGAGCAACGAGCCGTAGGAGGTTAGGCCCAACCCTCTTTTACCAAAAGCACGGAGTTCGCGGGCCCGTGCCGTCCGGCCGCCTTCCTCGGTAAGGACAAAAAGATAACGGTACAAAAAAAGGAGCTGCACGGTAAGGATCCGGGGCATTCCCAACTGGTCAAGGGCATGACAGATAGCGGGAAAACCGGTGGTGCCGACAAGGATAAGGGCGGCGCCGACGGTGAGCGTCGCCCGGACCAGAATGGAGGCGCAGGAAAGCCAGCCGCCGCTGATGCCGAGGGGGCCGAGACGGACCAGCACCGTTTGATCAAAAAGGGGATTGAACATGCCCACCATCAGGGCAAAGGGCAAGACCACCACGACTTTCCTGGCGATATGGCGAACCGGCAAATTCGCGAGCGCCATGACCACCGCCGGGTAGAGGAAAAAAGGGAACAGGGCGGCCAGTTCGTATTTGCCCAGGGAAACCACGGCCAGGATGAAGGCCAGGGTCACCAGCACCTTGGCCCGGGCATCGAGCAGATGCACGCCCGTGCTCCCGTTGGCCATCAGGTCAAGCTGCCTGAACTCCGTTATTGCTCCGGCAATGGAGGCCATCCGACTCTCCTAAAAAAAAGAGAGGGGAAGAGACCTTGCGCCTCCTCCCCATGTTCACGCTTTCTCCAGGCCGCGGTGCTGCTTCAGGCCACCCTGCCCTGTTTTTTCAGCAGCATGCCGCTCAGCAAAGCAATGGCCAGGGTCAACAATCCGCCGACAATCCCGGCGACGCTGGTGCCCAAGGAACTTTCCTCCCCGCCCCCGTTTTCCGGTTGTTGCCCGGATTGTTTAAACGTATAATCCGGCAGAAAAGCGACTGCCCCTTGGAATGCGGCGAGCCTGGCATGCAGCCCTTGTTGCGGTTCGGCGAATTCTTCGACTCCGGTAACCTTGGCAATGGCCCATTCCAGACCATCGGGGTTTTCCGAGGCAAACCAGGAAACAAAGCCGCCGATCAGCAGAGCTGCGCCGAGAAACCCTGCCAGGATCGTACGCATGGGGGCGCGGCCCGGAAGACGAGCCTCCTGAACGCTCTTGATGATCTCCGGGCGGGCCTGGTACACAAAGGAAACCACCGCAGCGGTCACCAGCCCCTCAACCACCCCGATGGCCAGATGAATGGGCTGCATGAGGCCGGCAAAGGTGGCGAAAGGCAGCGCGGAAATGCCCGAGGCCACCGTTTCAAGCACCACGGCGAAGGCTCCCAGCTGAAGGCCGATGATGGCGGCAACCATGGCGGCCACGGTTATCCTGGCCTTGCCCGGCGCGCTGCCGGCAACAGGCTTGTAGATGAAGGGGTAGGCGAGAAAGGCCGGGAAAAAACCGAGGTTGAAGATATTGCAGCCCAAGGCCAACAGCCCGCCGTCGGCAAAAAACAACGCCTGCACCACGAGAACCGAGGCAATGGTGATGAAGGCCGCGGAAGGCCCGAGCAAAACAGCCAGGAGGAGGCCGCCGCCGAGATGGCCGCTGGAGCCGGTGGCCGGGATGGTGAAATTGATCATCTGCGCGGCAAAGATAAAGGCCCCCAAAACCCCCATGAGCGGCGCCTTGCCCCCATCCATTTCCTGGCGCAGCTTTCCGGAACAGTATATGATGGCGCCGGCGGATGCGGCCCACATGGTCCCGCCGACCGCGGGCGACAACAACGCGTCTGCCATGTGCATGGTGATTTCTCCTTGTTCGGGTTGCGCGTCCAACGCTGAGTAACACGACATTTGTTTTAGTAACACAGATTCAATACAATATTCACAAATAGGTGTCAACGCATTTTACGCGTACGATTTTCAGTCCTTTCTTTTTACAAGGAGAAGCCACAATGGGAAAAACCATCCGTTTCGGGATTTCGCTCGATGAAAAACTGCTGGAGAGCTATGACCAGCACATCGAGGCCAAGGGGTACATGAATCGCTCCGAAGCGATCCGCGACCTGATCCGCTCGGCCCTGGTGGAGGAAAAATGGGATGCCGGAGACGCGGAAATGGTCGGCACCGTGACATTGGTCTACAACCACCATGTCCGGGATCTTTCCGACAAGCTGACCGAGCACCAGCACGCCCACCACGACCGGGTGATCTCCGCGCTCCATGTGCATCTCGACGCGCATAACTGCCTTGAGGTTCTGGTGGTGCGGGGGCCGGTCGGAGAGGTGAAACGAATCGCCAACGAACTCATCGGGGTGAAAGGGGTCAAGCACGGCCAGCTGGTCATGACCACCACCGGCGAGGAACTTCACTGACGCCACGGGCGGAACGCGGAAGGGCCAGCTTGACAGGTTGCGCCCTTTCATTATACCCTGATACAAATAAGCAGCAGCCGACCCAATCCCATAGGCAGGGAGCCTTCATGCCCAAGACCGTCCTCTTTGTCGATGACAACCCGGTGATCCTCAAAACCATCGAACTGGCCTTTGCCAAGGAGGAATTCACCATGCTCCTGGCCGGCAGCGGCGAAGAAGCCCTGCGGTTGGTGAGAGAGGATACCCCCCAGGTCATTGTCAGCGACCTGCGCATGCCCGGCATGAGCGGCCTGGAGTTTCTCCATCGGGCACGCCAGACAAACCAGTTTTTTGTCGGCATGATCTTCACCGCCTACCTGGACATCGACAGCATCATGAAGGCGGTGAGCGAAGAGGCTGTCTGGCGCTACATCACCAAACCCTGGCAGGACAACCGGGAACTAATCATGGCCGTGCGCAACGGTTTCCAGTATCATGAGGCCATGGCCTTCCGCCGCCTGGCCGCGGAACAGCTCCAGCGGGCGGAACGCCTCGCGGCCCTCGGCCATCTCGTGGCCGGAATATCCCACCAGTTCAACAACATCGATGTGGGCATCCTGGGTTATGTGCAGCTGGCCCTGCTCCACAAGGATCTGCCCGCCGAGGTCCGCGACCATCTCGAACAGGTGCGGATCTGCGCCAGGCGCGGCACGGAGATCATCAAGGAGCTGGCCACCTTCAGCGACCAGAGCACCCAATGGGGTTTTACCCACGGCAGCCTGACGGAGACGGTGACCGAGGCCCTTTCCTTCTGCCGCAAGGAGATCGACGCCGAAGGCATCCGGATCGAAACCGAGTTTGCCGAGGAGTGCAACGCGGTGCTCAACTTCGGTCTGGTCAAGCAGCTGGTCATGAATCTGATCCGCAACGCCGCCCATGCCACCCTGGGAAAAGAGGTGCGCATCGTTCGCATCGAGACCGGAAGGCAGGACGACAATATTTTTGTCCGGGTCACCGATAACGGCTGCGGCATTTCCAAGGAATATCTCCCCAAGATCTTCGACCCGTTCTTCACCACCAAGGGGGCCCAGGCTACGCCGGGATCCACGCAGGCCGCGGTTTCCGGAGTCGGCCTGGGCTTGAGCCTGAGCCAGACCGTGGCCCAGGCCCATCGCGGCGCGATAACGGTGCAGTCAACCCCGGGCAGCGGCTCGTGCTTCACCTTCACCCTGCCTGGGGCCTAACGGTAAGCGACCAGCATCACACCGCAAGATCAATCTCCCGCACCGTTCCCGCCCCGCCGTTTTCCCCCAGAAAGACCGAGGTTTCCCGAAGCTGGCCGAGCACCCCATTTTCGTTGTCCTTCAAGGCAAAGGAGGTTTCCACCGGGCGAAGAAAAATGGCGCCGACATGCTTTTCCGCAAGGTTGGCCAGGGAATCGTTTCCGGCCGCATCCCGCATCCACACCCCCAACGCGGCATAGAGCGGATCGTTTTCATCAAGCCAGCCGTTGGAGTCGCGGTCCAGTTGGGACAGTTCGCCAAACCCGTGGCCGCCGGCCGGGCCGAAAAGCTCCAAGCCGTTGTTGATCTTGCCGTCTTGGTTGCGGTCAAAGACAAGAAAGCCGCTGCCAGGGGCAAGCGCGGAGAGTTCTTCGCTCTTGCCGTCCGCATCGAGGTCAAAGACAAAGCGCCCACCGCTCAGTTCCGCGGCCTTGCCGGTGAAATTGATCACCAGCGGATCAACCAGCCGGGCGTCTCCACCCCGGATCCGCACCTGATTCGTTTCCGCAAACTCCCGGTGCATGGCGAGCTGAATCTGGAAATCAATCGATTGCCCCTCACCGGTGACAACCTGGCCCACGGCTGAAAAAGTCATGGTTTCCTGTTCATTCACCGTTTCCACCAGGTCGTATTCAAGGCCCCAGCCCTGGCGGGCAGGCGGAGAATCAACAGGGTTTCCCCCCGGCTCCCCCCTGGGATATGGAGCCGCATTTCCAGAGGAGACAGGCGCAAAGCCGGCAATGCGGATCTTCCGGCCGGTAAGCGCCTCCAAAATAAGACGCATGGCTTTCAGCTTGGGGTCTTCCTCCGGAACAGAATCAGATGGCGCGACCTCGGCCGGATCCGCGGCTACCAAGGGTTGGACCGCAGTCTGCCGGAGCTGTCTGGCCTCCGGCGAGATCCGCACTTGGGCACCGGATGGCTCTTCTTCCCCGGCAAAAACAGGACGCTCATTACCCACCCAAACGCGGAGGGATTCTTCCCTGGTCCGTTCTTCGTGAAATGCGTGGGCGCTTGCCAGGCTGACAGCACCAGTGGCGATTTTCATGGCGAAACCTCCTTGAAGAAGACGCTGTCTCTTCAGGATACGTTTCGGCTTTTGGGGAAAAAAAATTAAACGCCATTCAGGCATCGTCCCCAACCAACGCAAAGGTGGCCAGGCGAGTTTTTTTTGTTGGAAATTTCTCTTTACCTGTTTGCCTCATTTCACGTACTCTATACCCATGAACCTCCGCGACTTCCTGAAAAAAATCAAAGAGCTTCCCACCATCTCCGCGGTGGCCAACGAGATCAATGACCGCGACAAGAATGACGCGCTCACCGCGAAAGCCCTCGGGACGATCATTACCCGTGATCCGGCCCTCACCGCCACCGTCCTGAAACTCGCCAACTCCGCCTATTACGGGATGGCCCGGGAGATAACCAGCATCGAACGAGCGGTTACGATCCTGGGCTTCGACACCATCAAAAACCTGGCCCTGACCATCTCCGTTTTCCATGTTTTCAAAAACCAGGACGGACAACTTTTTGACCTGCAAGGCCTCTGGTATCACTCCCTCGGGGTTGGTCTCGCGGCAAAGCATCTTTCCCTGCACAGTCCGATGCTCGCCTGCGACAAAACCCTGCCGGAGCAAGCCTTTATCTGCGGCATCCTGCATGACATCGGCAAGATCGCCTTTGCCCAGAATCTGCCGGTCGAAATGACCGAGATTCTCAAGCAAACCCGCAGCGGGACGGCCGCCCAGCACGAAATCGAAAAAAACATCCTCGGTTTCAATCACCAAAAGGCCGGACAGGCCATGGCCAACGCCTGGAACTTCCCGGAAGAGTACCAGACCGTCATCAGGCTGCACCACGCTCCCACTGCCGCCGCCAGTGACAATCCGAGGATTGCGGCCCTGGTCATGGCGGTTTACCTGGGCAACAAAATCGCCAAGGCTCTGCATCTGGGAGAAAGCACGGATCCGCACATGGCGCAGGTGACACCGGAGGATCTGAAAAACATGGGCATCAACAAACACTCCCTGCCCGAGATTGTCCAACAGATCAAAAGCGAGTACGCTCAATGCCTTGAGGCGTGGTCATATGACCTGTGAGGTTTAGCCTTCAGCTTTAAGCGGTTAGCGGTCAGCCGAAAACTGAAAGCTGCCGGCTGGCGTCACATCACTCCCTGACGCTGACGAAAACCCCCTGCTTTGCCGGATCCAGCTCATAATAGCGTTTCAGCAGCATGATGCTGGGCTTGGCAAGAACGGTTCCCTTGGTGAGCAATAAAATCCCGGTACCGCTGAACACATCCCGGCTCGCCTCCATCCCCTCCTGCAGGTCGTTGGGCAACAATTCGATCTCGATATGATCCGTCTTGGGCCGGATCTTTTTATAAAAGGGCTCGGCCTGTTCAAAAACCACGGGTATGAGCTTGGGGTCGAAAAGCGTTCCCTTCTGAAGATCCACCTCCTTGCGCATAACCTCAAACCCTGTGGCCCAGTTGGCTTTGCGGATCTTCTTGTCGATATAATCGACCAGGGTGATGATCCGGGCGCCCAGAGGGATGTCCGCCTTCTTCAGTCCATCGGGAAACCCGGATCCGTCATAGTTTTCATGGTGGCTGCGGATGATCAGCCCCACCTCCCGCAGCTCCTCGATCCGGTCAATGGTCGCCTGGCCGCGGACCGGATGCTGGAGATACTCCTCCCGCTCGGCGAAATTCATCTCCTCGGCGTCCCGCGCCAGCATGAGGTCAGGAATCCCTATCTTGCCGATATCGTGGAGCAGGGCGGCCACCATGACCGCTTCCCGTTGCTCGCCCTCCATGCCGAGTTGCTTGGCGACATTCGCCGCAACCTCCGCGACATTGCGGGAATGGGTCCGCATCCGTTTATCGCGCAACTCGATGAGCCCGGAAAACGCAACGATGGTGTTCTTGAAATTTGCCCGCAGCTTGTTGTTTATCGCCCGCAGGCTATTGTAGCTCTTCTGGAGTTCAATGGTCTGTTCCTGGACAATGGTCTCCAATTCCGTGTTCCACTTCTTCAACTCGGCGTTCTGTTTCTTGACAATGGCGGCCAATCGCTTGTTCTCGGCAAGCAACCGGTACATCTGCAAGGCGCCCTTGACCGCCTGGACAAGTTCGTCATCGTTCCAAGGCTTGTTCAGATAGCGGAAGGTGCCGCCCCGGTTGATGGCGTCGATGGCCGCATTGACATCGGCATAGCCGGTGAGCAGAATCCTGATGGATTGGGGGGAAATCGTCTTGGATTTTTCAAGAAAATCAACGCCGGTCATCTCCGGCATCCTCTGGTCGGAGACAATGACGCCAACCCCTGCCTCCCTGGCAAGGATTTCCAACCCCTTGGCCCCGGACGGGGCGGTGAAGACCTCGACCTCTTCATCCATGAAAAGCCGCTGCAGGGAACGCAGAATATTTTCCTCATCGTCCACAAAAAGGATCTTTCCTTTTTCCGGGGAGGAAAGACTTGGTGTTTCGCTCATTGTTTTTTCTCTCCTATTACAGTCGCCCCCTCTCCCCCTGCGGGAGAGGGCCGGGGTGAGGGGGAACAGTCCAAACGGTCGGCATCTTCACCCACCCCCCAGCCCCCTCCCGTCAAGGGAGGGGGAGTCAGTCCATCTCATTCCATCGGCACGGTATTCAACCCGCAATTTCCGCAATCAAACACCAGCACTATTCCGGCCTGACCGTCCGGTTCATTCATCATGACCCCCCGCACACAGAACTGCTGCCCGGTAAGGGCAAGCACCCGGTTGACCCCCTTCCCCGGCTGTATCTCCTCCAGCAGGGCGACCCACTCCGGCGGCAAAACCTCCATCGCCGTCGCGCCGAGGGAAGAGTGGCGAAAATCCCGCAGCGCCTCTTCGGCAACGCGATTCCTCTGCACCAGCACCCCTTCCCGGTCAAAACCAACCACGCCAATGGGCAGGGTGTTGAGGATGACCTGGCTGTGCCGGAGCACCTTGTTCTGGAACAAAAGCTCTTCCGTGCGTTCCGCCACCTTTTCTTCAAGCTGCGCGGCGATACGGGAAAGTTCATCATTGGCTTGGCGCAACTCTTCGTTGAGTTCGACATTCGCCTTGACCAAGAAATATCGCTCCACCGCCTTGGCGATGGCCACCTTGAGTTCATCGTCGTTCCAGGGCTTGGGAATGAACTTGTAGACCTGCCCTTCGTTGATCGCCGCCACCACGCTCGAGGTGTCGGCATAGCCGGAGAGCACGATGCGGACCGTGTCCGGCCAGCGCTCATGCACCTGCTTGAGAAAAGCGACGCCGTCCATCTCCGGCATCCGGTAGTCGGAGATCACCACCTGAATCGGCTGGTGCTGTTCCAGAAGCGCCAGCCCACCCGCGCCTGATTCCGCGGTGAGAATCTCATACTCCTCATCAAGGAAAAGACGCTTCAGGGATTTCAAGACGTTCGCCTCGTCATCCACGCAGAGAATTGTCACGTTTTCCAACATGTTGCCACCCTCACTCCGTTTTGATGGGCAAGGTCACCACAAAGGTCGTCCCCTTGCCCGGCTCGCTGGCCACCTCGATCTTGCCGCCATGCTTCTTGGTCACGATATCGTAGGTTATGCTCAGGCCCAGACCGGTCCCCTTGCCCACCTCCTTGGTGGTGAAAAACGGCTCGAAGATCCGGTTCAGGTTTTCCTGGGGAATGCCGGCGCCTGAGTCGGCAATGGCGATGGTTATCCCGGCTTCGCTCGCCCTGGTGGTGATGACGATCTCGCCCTGGCTCTCGATGGCCTGCGCCGCGTTGATCAGAAGGTTCATGAACACCTGGTTGAGCTGCTGCGGATAGCATCGGGTCTGGGGAATATCGCCATAGTCCTTTTTTACGATACACTTGTATTTGAGTTCATTCCAGATGATGTTCAGGGTATCGTCCAGACACTGGTTGATATCGGCCAGGCAGTGATCGGCCTGGTCAATCCGGGAAAAGCTTTTCAGGGTCTGGACGATTTTGCGGACCCGTTCGACGCCGTCCAAGGATTCGGCCACCAGGGCCGGCAGATCTTCGAGGATGGTCTCTATCTTGAGCTGTCCGCGGACCTCGGCAAGGCGGAGGGCGCGTTCATCGCCCGCTTCCCGGGGGTAGATCTCCGCCTGCATCCGCAGGAATTCCGCCAGCCGCCCCACGTACTTCTGCAGGGTACCCAGGTTGCTGGTGACAAAGCCGATGGGGTTGTTGATCTCATGGGCCACGCCCGCGGCCAGCTGGCCGATGGAGGCCATCTTTTCATGCTGGACAAACTGGGACTGGGTTGCCTTCAGTTCATCGTAGGCCTTCTGCAACTCACGGTTCTTTTTTTCTATGATCTGCACCATATGGCTGAACTGGACACCGATCCGCACCACCGGATCATCGGCTACCTCCTGATAAAATTCGCAGGCCAGACAAGTGCTGAACTTTTGCGCGAACCTGCCCTGCACCTCCCCCTTGCAGCGGGTTCCGGCAATGGTCCAGCATTGGAGGGGCT
>JAJZPC010000043.1 GCA_021811385.1 Deltaproteobacteria bacterium
CGGGGGCTTGTTGAAGGGGATCATCGCTCCACTCTTTTCATGAAATTGATGGCGTTCTTGCCTTCGTTGAACAGCAGATCCACAATGGACACCCCATGTTCAAAGGGCGGGAAGAGCTGGGTGTATTCCGGGTAGCCGCTGTAATCCATCCATTCGACCCCGATCCCCGCCGCGGTGAAAATCGAGACATCGAGATAATCGCCGGCTGCGGGGCCGCTCAGGTAGGTGGTCGCGCCCAGCTGCCGGCAGAGATCCAGAAGCCGCTCGCTCTTGCCCGGCGCCAGGGTGAACTCGCTGGAACAGCGGATGGCGGTGGTGACCCCCAGCAGCCCGTTGATGGCCACCAGGAACCGGCGATTTATCTCGCTTAGGTATTCCTCCGTGGCCGTGAGGTACAGCTCTTCGAAAAAATCCTTATACTCCTTGAAATGGGCGGCCTTGGCATAGTTCTGGGCCAGCGTCTTCCAGTGCTGCTTGTGCCAGAGCGGATTGCTGATCCTGGTTTTCCGGATCGTCTGGGCCAACGATTCCACCCGTACGGGAATGGTGAGCCACGCCAGGCCGTCGCGGGTCTTGATCTTGTTGCGGTTGCGCCAGTCGTTCTTGGTGTACTGCATGTCGTCGTAAAGCACGAACTCGTCAACGCTGCGGATGATGTCGAAATATCCCTTCCAGGGGATATAGTTGGACTGGAGAATGGCTATCTTTTTCATGGCTGTGGCGTTTGAAGAGCGGGGTCGAGGTTGACGGTTTCCTGGATGATGTAGAGCGGCCGCCCCTTGACCTCGTCAAAGATCTTGCCGAGATACAACCCCAGGACTCCCAAGATACCGAAAAGAAGGCCGAACATGAAAAACATCGAGACCATGAGACTGGTCCAGCCCTCGGCGATATCGCCGTACAGAAAGTAGCTCAAGAACAGCCAACAGGCATAGAGCATGCTGCCCAGGGCAATAAAGAACCCCAGCTGGATAAAGAGCCGCAGGGGCTTGTTGGAGTGGGCCACGATGGAGTCGATGGCCAGATTGACCATCTTGCTGAAGTTGTAGGACGATCTGCCGTACAACCGGTCATCGTGCCGCACCGGGATCTGGGTTCTCTTGAAGCCGGCTATCTTGACAAAGAGCGGAAAGGAGCGGTTCTGCTCCCGGTAGCGGTTGACGGTTGCGATCACCTGCCTGGAAAAAATGCCGAAATTGGCAATGGTCTTGTCGTGCTCCGTGTCGGTAAAATACTCCAAAACCCAGTAAAACATCCGGGAGGCGAGCTTCTTGAAAAAGCTGTCCTGCCGCTCCACCCTCTGCCCGAAAACGATGTCGTACCCCTCCAGCGCCTTGGCGTAGAGCTTGGCGATCTCCTCGGGCTTGTCCTGCAGATCGCAGTCCATCACCACCACCCAGTCGCCCTGGGCATGGTCGAGCCCGGCGGTGATGGCGTAGTGCTGGCCGAAGTTGCGGGAGAGGTTGATGCCCTTGACCCTGGGCTCCTGCCGGGCCAGGGTCTGGATGGACTCCCAGGAGCCCTGGGGGCAGGCATCGTTGACCAGGATGATCTCGAAGTCGTCGGTGATGGGTGCAAGCGTTGCCGCAACCCGTTCACAGAGCGCGCCCAGACACTCCCTGCATCCGTACACAGGGGATACCACGCTGATCTTTACCGGTTTGGACACGGGTTGCTTCCTTTGTTGGTAAGATATCGTAACGGTCCTGGAGTTATTCCAGTTTACAATCAATCCTTCGGCGGGCTCGGGATGAGCGGATTTTTTTTACTGTTATGATTCTTTTTTTCCGTTCACCCTGAGCCCGTCGAAGGGGCTGCCACCACGGTCATTCGGCCTCGCCCTCGCCCTCGCCTTCTCTGCAGGCGCGTCCTTTCTCCGCGATCCCGGGGAGGGGGTTCTCGGCAAAGACGAACACCGTGTAGTTTCCCTGCGCAAAGGATTCGGTGGGCTGGGGCAGGGAAAGTGTTTCACACCCATCCTTCCAGTTATCGAGCTTCTCATTGGGCACCAGGAAAAAGACCCTGCCGTCGGCGTAGCCCTTTTCATACCAGTGATCGCTTGAAAGCCACAAACACAGGCCGATCCCGCGCAAGTCGATGTCAATGGGCCGGATGCTCACCTTTCCCTTGCTCAGCACGGTGTAGACGTGCGAGTCCCAATACGGGGCATAGCCGGTGACAAGCTTGCGGTTCTTGAGGGCGGCGAGCAGATCGGCCCGGGAACCGGCTGTATCCTGCCAGCCCTCGGGGGAGATGTTTTTCCAGGTACCGGCGAAGGCAAGCACAAAAGCCACGACCAGCACCGCCTTGGCAACCTGGGGAAAAAAGCGCCACATCACCACCGGGCAGATCAGAACCATCATCAGAAAGGGGATGATGTAGCGGATATTGTTGCGTGCGGCGTAAGCGTTTTCGTGCAGGGTACTCACCGAATACAAACCGAAGATCAGGGCAAAGCCGAGGTACGAAAGCGCCACAAAATATCTCTGCGGCCGGTCCAGACGGGAAAATTCCCTCTTGGCATAGTAGGCGGGAAGGACCAGGGCCAGAGGATAGAACCCCAGCCGCAGCAGGGAAACCACCCCTTCCACGGAGGCGAGCTCCACCTTGTCCTGCCATTCCGCGCCGATAAAGCTCAACAGCCCGAGAACCGAATAGGCGGCATGAAAAGGCAGATCCTGGAGCGGGACCAGCAGCGCGTGATTAGCGCCTTCGGCATGGAGGACTTCCACAAGCAACCGCCTGTAAAAGAAGATTCCCAGCAGAAGAACCGCGACAATGGCGGCGGCGGGAATCACCCTGGGCAAAAGCGCGGCCCGCCAATCATCTTTTCCGCTCCCGAGCAAGGCCTCCCTCTCTGCATACAAAAGCAAGAGAAAAGCGCCAAAAAACGGCACGATATAGTAAATCATGAAGCGGACCGGGTTTTCGAGCACCACGAGATAGATCAGAACGAGCAGGAGGAGAAACAGGGGGTGCCTCGCACACCTCCCGGAATCCGGCCGATTGGCGCGGAGCCACAGGAGAAGAAAGGAAATGATAAAGGCAAAATACCAGGTGTAGGCGGCCTCGCCGTAAACCTCCCGCAGATAGAGGGGGGAATATCCCAAGCCGATGACGACACAACCCATCATGGCCGCTGCTCGCGAGAGCCCCAGCGTCCTGAGGAGCAAGGCGAGCACCGCCATGGTGACCCCGATCACCAGGGAAACGGAAACGCCGTGGGCGAAAAAGCTGTTTTCCCCGGCCATGACCCAGGGGATCAGCAGAAGATGCTTGTAAAACACCCAGAGATCATCATTGACGTACCACCAGGTTTTTGGAAAAAGCTCTCCGGTCCGGACGATCTCTTCCGCCAGGATATTGGCAATGGCGGCGTCGGAGTTGAAAAAAGCCTGGTACGAGCAAAAGATGTAAAAGCCCAGACCACCAAGGGTGGCAACGAGCAGAAGTACTGCGCCGCGAAAAAGCCATTTCTGCATGGGGGTGGTCGACAAGGTAGTCACTGCGCTCTTTGAGTCCATGGTCGGCAGGAGGGGAACAGGGGCAAGCCCATTGGGAGGCTCCGGGGAATAGACACCAGCCGTCACCTGCTTTGGCAGCGGCGCTGCGCCCCTTGAGAAAACACCTGCCACAGGCTGGATCGTCGCGAAATAATACAAAAAATTTCCCAAGACTGTCAAGAGGAATCAACAGGCAGCCGCACGCCTGTCCGGACCATGAGCCCGCCGGCCCGGCAGGATCACCGCAAACGGCCTCGGGTGAAGGGCGGCACCGGCTCAATCGCAAAAAAACACCCATATCCGTATCGTTATCCGCAACGGCCATTGTTATTTTTCGCCATTTGCAGTATATAGAGCGGCTTACAATCACCCGCGCCCCTCATCTTCGCCGAGGGCGCCGGAAACACCCCCTGTCATTGCACCCAAGGAAACACCATGATCAGCGCAGTCAATATCGCCCTCTCCTACGGGAAGCGGATTATCTTCAAGGACGTCAACATCAAGTTCACCCCCGGCAACTGCTACGGGCTCATCGGCGCCAACGGCTCGGGCAAATCCACCTTCCTCAAGATCCTGGCCGGGGAAAAGGAAGCGGACAAGGGCGAGATCGTGGTCGGCCCCAAGGAGCGCATCGCCATGCTGCGCCAGGATCATTTCGCCTTTGACGAAGAGACGGTGTTCGATACGGTGGTCATGGGCCACAAGCGGCTCTACGAGCTGATGCACGAGCGCAACGAGCTCTACGCCAAAGCGGAGCTCACCGAGGCGGACGGCATCCGGGCCGGGGACATCGAGGCGGAGTTTGCCGAGATGAACGGCTACGAGGTGGAATCCGAGGCTGCGGTGCTGCTCAAGGGGCTCGGCATCCCCGAGGAGTTCCGCGACAAGAAGATGAAGGAGCTGGAAGGCGGCGACAAGGTGCGGGTGCTCCTGGCCCAGGCCCTGTTCGGCAACCCGGACATTCTGCTGCTGGACGAGCCCACCAACCATCTGGACCTCAAGTCCATCGCCTGGCTGGAGGATTTTCTCTTCCGCTTCCAGAACACGGTGATCATCGTTTCCCATGACCGCCACTTCCTCAACCAGGCCTGCACCCATATCGCGGACATCGACTATGGCGAGATCCGGGTCTACGTGGGCAACTACGATTTCTGGTATCAGGCGAGCCAGCTCTTTGTGAAGCAGAAGCAGGACGAAAACAAGAAGACCGCGGCCAAGGCCAAGGAGCTCACCGACTTCATCCAGCGTTTCTCCTCCAACGCCTCCAAGGCCAAGCAGGCCACCTCGCGTAAAAAGCTGCTGGACAAGCTGACCATCGAGGACATGCCAGCCTCGTCGCGCAAATACCCCTTCGTGGTCTTCAAGCCCGAGCGGCCCTGCGGCGACATCATTTTAGAGATCACCGATCTGGGCAAGGAGATCGACGGGGTCACGGTCCTCAACGACTTCAGCCTCACGGTGCACAAGGGCGACAAGATCGCCTTCATCGGCCTCAACTCCGTGGCCAAGACCACCCTCTTTGAGATCATCACCGAAGCAATGACCCCGGATCGCGGCAGCTTCCGCTGGGGCATCACCATGTCCACAGCCTACTTCCCTAAAGAAAACAGCAGTTTTTTCGACAAGGATATGACTCTGGTGGAGTGGCTGAGCCAGTACACCCCGCCCACCGAAGGGGAGAGCTTTGCCCGCGGGTTCCTAGGCAAGATGCTCTTCTCCGGGGAAGAGGCCCTGAAAAAAACCAGCGTGCTCTCGGGCGGCGAGCGGGTGCGCTGCATGCTCTCCCGAATGATGCTCACCGGGGCCAACGCCCTGATCCTGGACGAACCCACCAACCATCTGGACCTGGAATCGATCACCGCCCTGAACAACGGCCTGATCGCCTATCCAGAGGTGATCCTCTTCGCCTCCCACGATCACCAGATGGTGGCCTCCACCGCCAACCGGATCATCGAGATCCTCCCCAACGGGATTATTGATAAGCGGATGCCGTTTGATGATTATCTGGAGGATGCGGAGGTGATTGCCCTGCGGGAAACGCTGTGTAACGGAGAGGTGGCGCTGAGTCTGTAACCGAGGCCCTTGCGCCATTTAACTCCCCCTCCCTCGGAGTCTACGCTTACCTGACGGGAGGGGGCCGGGGGGTGGGTGAAGCTGCAACCTGCCGACATCGTGGCAGTTCCCCCTCTCCCTAGCCCTCCCCCGCCAGGGGGGAGGGAACTTTCTTGCCTTTTAGCAAGTGTCTCGCACAAAAAAGCCTATTTCCCAGCACCCAGAACTGCGTCCCGAGCAAGTTGAGTGATAAGCCCCCAATCCCCCCGAGCCACCGCCTCAGCAGGCGCCACCCAAGAACCACCCACACACGCCACATTGCCCAAGGCAAGATAATCGCGGTAATTCTCCACACCAATCCCCCCGGTAGGACAAAAAACCACCTTGGGAAACGGCCCGGCAATGGCCTTGAGCATGGGAATGCCCCCCGCCGCCTCCGCCGGAAAAAACTTAAAATGGCTGTACCCCCGGCGCATCCCGGTCATCAACTCGGAAATCGTGGCAATGCCAGGGATCAGTCCAATACCCCCCTGGTTGGCCGCATCCAGCAGCTCCGGGGTAAGCCCAGGACTGATGGCAAAAACAGCCCCGGCCTCGCTCACCGCCGCAAGGTCTTCTGCGGTAGTCACGGTCCCAGCCCCCACCACCGCCTCCGGCACCGCACGGGCAATCTCCCGGATAGCCTCAACAGCAACAGGGGTCCGCAGGGTAATCTCCAGCACCCTGATCCCGCCAGCCACCAAAGCGCGGGCCAAGGGCACCGCGTGGGCGAGCTCCTTGATCACCATGACCGGCACCACCGGCCCCTGGGCAAAAACCTCGGCAGGGACCATCTTCCATTTTCTTGTCAGCGTCATTCTTGATTTCCTCACGTTCGCCATAACCGGCAGCAAAAAGTGGCGCGACGAAGGAGCGACGCTTTTTGCTGTCCGTGTTGATGGCGTTGTTAGGCGGCATTCGCTGGAAAGAGCGACCGCGTGCGCTTGAGTAGTTTCGTGGCGGTTACCATAACAGGCACCTCAATCAGTGGCCCGACAACGGTCGCCAACGCAGCGCCTGAACCAAGACCGAAGACCACCATTGCAGTCCCGATGGCAATCTCAAACTGTGTGCTGGAGCCAATCAGAGCGGCCATGGAAGCGTCTTCATAGCGATAGCGCAGGAACCAACCGGCGAGATACGTGCCAACCAGCATTAGGACGAAATGCAGGAAGATCGGTACCGCAATCAGCGCAACGATCAGAGGGTGCTCAAGGATCACCTGGCCTTCAGATGAAAACAACAGTACCAACATTCCCAGAAGAGCGGCGATGGCGATCATGTTCATTGGAGGGAGGAAACGCTCAATAAACCATTGTTCGCCTTTGTGACGAATGGCGAGATATTTGGAACCTTGCCCAACGAGTAACGGCAGACCGACAAATAACACGACGCTAGTGGCAACCAGTGCGAAAGGCACCGGCACACCACCTACACCTAAATAGAACGCCGCAAGCGGGGCGTATAGCAACAAGGTGGATACAGCGTTAATGGCTGTTATCACTACGCCTTGAGTCACATTGCCCCGAGCGAATGTTATCCAGAACAGGACCATCCCCGTGCAGGGTGAAATTCCCAGCAGGATTGCACCGGCCCGAAAGTCCGGGTTGGGCAACACAAGCCACGCCAAAAGCACCATCAATGGTGGGGCAACTACCCAGTTGGCAATCAGCGTGGTGAGTGTCGGGCTTACATTTTTGACCGCGTGCGAAAGTTCTTCCAGTTTTACTTTCGCCATTGCCGGATACATCAGGAAGAACATCAAGACCGCGATGGGAATGGAAACACCACTCACGCTAAGCGCATTGATCTTGTGCACAAACTCTGGCACAAGGCTGCCGAGTAGCAATCCGGCAAGCGCGCATAGCGCGATCCAAACGTAGATGTACTTTTCAAACCGCCCCATTGTTACTTCAGCTTCTTGGTTCATCGATGTTTACCGCCTAGACGCCTGATTGTATGTTGCCGCCTAACATTGTATTAGACAGAAAATGAGATCAGATTTACGCTGCGGCGACCCTTTTTTCCGGCTGGATGGTCATTTTCAACCCCATGCCGTGCAGGATGGCCAGAAGATTGGACAAGGCAGGATTGCCCCGGAGCGAAAGCGCCCGGTAGAGACTTTCCCGCGGCACCTGGGCTTTTTCCGCGACCAGGGCCATTCCTCCCTGGGCTTGGGCTATCCGGCGTAAGGCCAGCAGCATGGCGTCTTTATCCCCCTCCTCAATGGAGGCCGTAAGATATTCGGCGGCATTGTCAGGGTCTTTCAGCCATTCGCTCAAGTCTTTTTCATAATGCGTCATTTCTCTCATGATATTTTCTCCCGGTGACTGGCCCAGTATGATTTTGCCGTCTCAATATCCTTGGCCTGGGTTGACTTGTCACCACCAAGGAGCAACAGGACAACGGTCTTGCCGCTGATGGCGTAGTAAACGCGATACCCTGGGCCATAATCGATCTTCAACTCGAACACGCCATTGCCGACGCTTTTGCAGAAACCAAAATTCCCGAGTTCCACCCGGTCAAGACGGACGGTAATCCTGGCAAAGGCTGCACGATCACGAAGCCCGTAAAGCCAATCCCGAAAAGGTTCTTTCCCCTTCTCGTCGGCATAGTACTCAAGACGGTATGTCGTTTCCGGCATGGCTTACTGTAGATTATATGTTACATTCTGTCAATTGTATACAGACAGGAGGCAGATGAGGCGGGCAATTATCGCCTCAATTCTTGCTGAACCCGTAACAACTCGTCTCCCCGGCGGAGGCCGGGGTCCAGCCTTATTGCAATTGTCCGGAAACACTGGATTCCGGCCTCCGCCGGAATGACGAGATGTCGTTTTTTTGAGTTGTTACGGGTCCATCAATTCTTACAAACACAGGAAGATCCGCCAAAGCCTACGGCTCCACCGCAAAATTTACCTTACATTTCTCCCGAACATAGGTGAACAGCGAACTCGCCCCTTCCTCGGCCCCCAGCAGATCACTGCGCAGGGCAGCAAAAATCTGCCTCCCCACCCCGTACCGCTGTTCACCAAGTTCAGCCTCGGCATACTCCCGCTTGGCAAGCTCCGCCGCATCCACCAACAACTCCAGGCTCCCACCCCCCACATCGATGCGGATCATATCCCCGTCCTGCACCTTGGCCAGTAGCCCGCCGCACAATGCCTCCGGGGTCACGTGGATGGCGGCCGGCACCTTGCCGGAAGCGCCGGAGAGCCTGCCGTCGGTGACCATGGCCACCCGATAGCCCCTGCCCATAACCACGGCCAGCGGGGTGATCAGCTTGTGCAGCTCGGGCATGCCCGTGGCCTGCGGGCCTTGAAAGCGGATGACCGCCACCACATCGCGATCCAGCTTGCCTGCCCGGAAGGCCTCTTCCAACCCGGTCTGGGTGTGAAACACCATGGCCGGAGCCTCGATGCAGGTTGCCGCGCCGTCCGCCAGGGATGAGACCTTGATCACCGCCCTGCCGAGATTGCCGTCCAGCACCTTGAGCCCGCCAGTGGGGGAAAACGGCTGGGGTACCGAAGCGATGACCTCTTTCTCCCGCGATTGCTTCGGCTCCTCGGACCATTGGAGCTTGCCACCCATCATGCTGGGAGTTTGCGTATACCGTTCAAGCCCTTCCCCGGCCACGGTCAGCACCTCGTTGTGCAGGAACCCACCAGCCAGCAGCTCGCCAATCAACACCGCCATGCCGCCAGCGGCCTGGAAGCTGTTGATGTCGCCGGGGCCGTTGGGATAGATCCGCACCAGGAGCGGCACCGCCTCGGAGAGTTCGGAAAAATCGTCCCAGTTGATGCGGATGCCTGCGGCCCTGGCAATGGCCACCAGATGCATGGTCTGGTTGGTGGAACCGCCCGTGGCCAAAAGGCCGACGATGGCGTTGACCACGGAGCGCTCGCTCACCACCTTCCCAAGGGGGGTATAGTTGCCGCCCAGATGGGTCAGCTCGCACACCCTGGCCGAGGCGGCATTGGTTAACGCCTCGCGCAGCGGGTCGTCCGGGTTGACAAAGGAGGCGCCGGGCAGGTGCAATCCCATGATCTCGGCGATCAACTGGTTGCTGTTGGCCGTGCCGTAAAAGGTGCAGGTTCCGGCCCCGTGGTAGGAGGCGCACTCCACCGCCAGCATCTCCTCCTTGCTGATCTTGCCTTGGGCAAACTGCTCCCTGGCTAAAGCCTTCTCCCGATTGGAGAGCCCGGAACGCATGGGTCCGCCGGGCACCAGGATCATGGGCAGATGCCCGAACTGCAACCCCCCCATCAGCAGGCCGGGCAAAATCTTGTCGCAAATCCCCAGGAGCAGGGCGCCGTCAAACACATTGTGGGAGAGGCCGATCACCGTGGACATGGCGATGACGTCCCGGCTGATCAGGCTGAGATCCATGCCCGGCTCGCCCTGCGTGACCCCGTCGCACATGGCAGGCACCCCTGCGGCCACCTGGGCCGTGCCGCCCGCCTCGGCCACCGCCTTCTTGATCATGGCCGGGTAGTGCTCGTAGGTGTGGTGGGCCGAGAGCATGTCGTTGTACGAGGTGATGATCCCGATGTTGGGAGCCTGGACGGTGCGCAGGGCCTGGCATTCCCCGCCCTGGCAGACCGCCATGGCATGGGCCAGATTGCTGCTGGGCTGGTGGTGGCGAAACGGCCCGGCCACCCTGGCAGCCTCCATGTTGCGCAGGTAGCTTGCCCGATGGGCCAGGCTGCGGTTGATGATCCGGTCGGTGACTTTTTCGACAACGCTGTTCATGGCTGCTCCTTGTTCATGGGGCCCAAAAAACCGTAACCGGCGCGATCGTCTGGCCCAGCACCGCCCGGATGGGCATCTCCACCACCGGCCCCTTGGCCATTGCCCGTTCGTACACCGTGCGCTTATCCGGCCCAACAAGATGGAGGATGATCTGTCGGCTGTGCAGTAGGGCAGGCAGGGTGAGGGTCATCCGCTCATGGGGCGCAACCGGCGGAGTGATCGCCACGCAGAGCTTGCCGGAATCCAGGGCAAGGGCCTCGCCAAGCCCCGTGGCCTGCGGAAACAGCGAGGCGGTATGGCCGTCGTTGCCCATGCCCAGGATCAGCACATCAAATGGCCTCGGCAACAGAGCAAGACGATCTCCGCACTCTTTTTCCCCTTGCACGGCGGTGGAAGCCCCGGTCTTGAGCCCCACGAAACGGGCCGCAATCGCCCGGTTTTGCAAAAGATGCTCTCGCACCAGGCGCTCGTTGCTGTCCGCATCGCTCGGGTCCACCCAGCGTTCGTCCGCCAGGGTGATCACAACCTTTCCCCAATCAAGCGTCAACTCGGAAAGAGCGGCGAAAAAGGGCACCGGGGTGGAGCCGCCGGACACCACCAGACTGGCCCGGCCCCGCTCTTTGATGCCGACCCGCAGGAGCTCGGCAACTTGGGCGGCCAGCACAGCCACCAGGGTGGAAGAATCCTTGAACTCCTTGAATACAGGCATGATCCATTCCCTTACGCATGATTGACTTGAAACAACTGCCCTTCGACAGGCTCAGGGCGAACGGATACTGTCTTAATGGAATGGATTGATACTCCGTTCGTGCTGAGCCTGTCGAAGCACCGATTTAACTCAAACTCGGACTTTTCACGACGCCCTTACTCATCCCAAGCTCTCCCATCCCGTGCCATCAACGCCACCGAGGCCACCGGCCCCCAGGTGCCCGCCGGATACGGCATGGGCGCCTCGTTGCTGGTGCGCCAGGCGTCCTGAATGGAATCGATCCAGGTCCAGGCCTGCTCCACCTCGTCGCGACGGATAAAGAGGGATTGGCTTCCCTCCAGGGCGGCCAGGAGCAGCCGCTCGTAGGCGTCGGCAACATGCTCGGCCTGAAAGGCCTCGGAAAAGCTCAGGTCGAGGGTGGTCCGCTGCAGCTTGACCCCGGATTCGATGCCCGGCACCTTGTTCAACATCTCGATCTCCACCCCCTCGTTGGGCTGGAGGCGGATGATCAGTTTGTTGGAAGGCAGGTTTTTGTAGCTTTCCCGGAAGATATTGTGGGGCAGCCGTTTAAAATAGATCACCACCTCGGAAAGTTTTTGGGTCATGCGTTTGCCGGTGCGCAGATAGAAAGGCACCCCGGCCCAGCGCCAGTTGTCGATGTCCACCCGCAGGGCGACAAAGGTTTCCGTAAAACTTTTGGGGTTGCCGCCTTCCTCTTCATGGTAGCCCGGCACCGGCCCGCCCTTGAGAAATCCGGCGCTGTACTGGCCCCGAACCGTTTTTTCCTCGACATTGTCGCGGGTGATGGGCCGCAACGCCTTGAGCACTTTCAGCTTTTCGTTGCGGATGCTCTCGCTGCCCAGGGTGACCGGCGGCTCCATGGCCACCAGGGTGAGAATTTGCAACAGGTGGTTCTGCACCATGTCGCGGAGCTGGCCGGACTTGTCGAAATAGCCCCAGCGCCCCTCGATGCCCACCTCCTCGGCCACGGTGATCTGCACATGGTCGATGGTGGTGTTGTCCCAGTTGGTGGTGAAGATGGAGTTGGCAAAACGCAACGCCACCAAGTTGAGCACTGTTTCCTTGCCCAGATAATGGTCGATGCGGTAGACCTGTTTTTCCTGGAAAAACCTGGCCACCGCGTCGTTGATGACCTTTGAGGAGGCGAGATCGGTGCCCAGGGGTTTTTCCAGCACCACCCGGGTCTGCTCGGTGATCAGTCCGGCCTGGGACAGGCCCTGGCAGATGTCGCCGTAGATGGAGGGCGGCACGGCGCAGTAGTTGACCATCACCCGCCCAGCCGGATCGATAATCCCACAGAGCGTGCTGTACTGATCGTGGTCGGCAAGATCCATGGCCACGTAGCGCAACCGCTTGGCAAACCGCTGCCAGACCGAATCATCCACCGCCTCCTTCATGAAGGTGGTCAGACTTTCCCTGGCCAGGGCGACATACTCGTCCGCGCCCAACTCCTTGCGCGCCACCCCGACAATCTGCATCTCCGGCTCCAGAAGCCCGGCCTTGTCCAACTGGTACAGCGAAGGCACCAGCTTGCGGGTGGCCAGATCGCCCAAGGCTCCGAACACGACAAAATCACATGGCTGCATTGTTTCCTCCCTGATCTTCTCGGCGCTTTTCCGTGGAACAACCCGGCAGACTTCTGCTTCTCTCAAAAGACTACGGCCGTTTCAAAAATGAAGTCAAGGAAAATATGGGCGATGGCCGGGCAACCTGGCGCTCATATTGGCCGCGCAGGAGAGGGGACGGGCCTGGGGTCGCTGCCGGCCAGGAGACGGCCGGAGATTGTTAACGGGGACGGAATTGCGGCCGGTCGAGCCAGTACGCGGCGGCTACCCCGCTGCGGTAGGCGTCAAGGGCCTCGGGGGAGGAATTGACCCTCAGATTGCTGTAGCTCCCGTCGGTGTTCTCCCAGCGTTCATGCCAATAGACCGCCGCCTTGACCCTGGGGTATTTGGTCGGCAAATCAGCAAAAGCCTTGGCGATGAATTCTGCCTTGTCAGCGGGAGGGAATTCCCCCACGCCCCATTCCGCCAAGATCAGGGGCTTCTTCTGGTCCAACCGGCAGATCTCCTGATAGGGGGCATCCATCACCGTATCAAACAGGTTCCAATCCTCCGACTGGAGCATCTTCCCATACACACTCAACCCCAGCCAATCCACGTAATCCGGACCGGGATAATAATTGGTCATCATGTTCCAGGGCGCATGGGGCATGGTGTAATGGTTGGCATGAAAACCCCAGAGGATATTGTCCGCCTTGCGCGCCCTTACCCGATCGACCACATACCGGTAGGCCTGTTTCACCAACTCCGGCCCGGCATAGAGGGGCTGGCCATCTTTCTGGCCGACAACCGTGCCTCCCCCGTAATACGCGCCTGACCAGGGAAACCAGGTGCCGTTCATCTCCACCCCCCAGGCCACCAGCATGGGCTTGCCGTAGTCCCGCGCCCCATCCGCCCATTGGTCGATATAGGCGTCCCACTTTCCCGCCAGGATATCGGGCAGATTGAAGCGATCCGGCCCACGGTCTTCGGCGTAGGGCCTGTCCCAGGGCGACCAGTAGATCAGCGGAATCGCCCCGTATCCGGAAACGATGCGCACCGATTTTGCAGGGAAGGCCTGTTCCCCCCAGAAATTGCCAAAGGCCACCACGGCAAGATGCTTGCCGGTCAACTTCTCAAAGGCGGTTATGGCATCGTAGGTGACATCGTCCTCACCCTCGCCGAAATCCACATACGCGCCGGTGTAGGCCCCCTTGTCGGGCATCACCAGTGCTTGCGGGCCCTGCCCCTTGTCCCTGGCGGCATCATCACGCTGGCAGCCAGCGACAAGGGCCAAACCACAGAGCACAACCACGACACAGCCAAGAATGGTTTTCATTCCGGCGCTTGAACCTCTCGTGGATATTGCCTTCATGGATCCTTTTTCCTTACGCGTTATAGGTGACCGAAGCGGTGCGGTCGAGTTTGCCCCAGCCGACCAGCACCCCTTTGCTCGCCTTGACAATGGCCGTTATGACCGCATAACTTAAGACCGGCCGGTAGACAAAGCGCATGGGCAGGACCAGCCATACCTGAGACAGCGGCTCCCTCTCAATGAGGCAGGCAACCGCGGCCAGCAACAGATCGGCCCCAAGAAATACCAGAAAATACACATAGAGAATATTGTTGGCCGGGCTCATGAGCAGCGAGATCAGCAAAATCGCATCGATGATCGGACCAAGGGCCACCAGCAGGATATTGAAAAACCAGGCGGAAGGCAGGCTGAACAGGCCCAACGCCCGATATTTCACATTGAACAGCATATCCCTGTGCTTCCACAGGCATTGCAGGGTGCCGAAGGCCCAGCGGAAGCGCTGCTTGGCAAAGGCCCGGATGGTTTCCGGAGCCTCGGTCCAGGCCACACCCCTGGGGGCATAACAGATCTTCAAGCCGCGTTTGTGCAGGCACAGGGTGAGGTCGGTATCCTCCGCCAGGGTATCGGTGCTGATCCCGCCCGCCGCGAAAACCGCGCTTTTCCTGAAGGCGCTGACCGCCCCCGGCACCACGGTGATGCAGTTGAGCAGATGATAGGCCCGGCGATCCAGATTGAAGCCGCAGGTATATTCCAGGGACTGAAACCTGGCGACAAAGGTCTTGGGATTGCCCACCCTGGCCCGCCCGGAAACCGCAGCCACGCTTGGCTCTGCAAAGGGGCGAACAAGCTCGCCGATGGTGGCGGGGGTGAATTGGGTGTCGGCGTCCAGGCTGATGACAATCTCGTGGCTCACCGCGTCAAAACCGGTCTTCAAGGCCGTGGCCTTGCCAAGGTTGATCTGCCGGAGCAGATGAATACGGCCCTCGCTTGCCGCCATCCCGGCCACGATCTGGGCGGTTACATCCTGTGAACCGTCATCGACCACCACCACCTCGATCTCGCCGGGGTACGCGCTGTTCAATACCGCCCGCAGGGTTTGCTCGATGACCTTTTCCTCGTTATAGGCGGCGATCAAGACGCTTACCGGCGGATGCGGGCCAGCAGCAGCCGGTAACCCGCTCTCGCCCGCCCGCCGACTGCGGACCGCCAGCCCGGCCACGGTTAAGGTCCTGATCACGACCAGGGTGGTCGCCACGATCATGAAGGCCCAGAAAAATTCCGCCACCGCATGGATGGCCGCAAAGCCGCTCTCGCTTATCACCCTGGACATGGAACGCTGGCTCTGGGGAACCGCTGGCATCAATTCCGCCAGCGGAATTCCCAGCATGGCGGACAGGCCAACGATGCTGTCCCCCCTGGCCTGCAGATAGTCGATGATGGCGGGCAAGGCCTCGACGGTCTGGCTCCGCTCTCCGCCCGCATCATGGAGCAGCACGATATTGCCCCCCTGCTGGCGGCCCTTTTTGATGTTCTCGACCATGGCCGCAACCCCAGGACGCGCCCAGTCCTCCGGGTCGATATCCTCGGTCACCGTAATGTACCCGAGCTTCTGGGCCAGCTTGATGGGGACCAGTTCTTCCGGGTCATGGGGATTGGTGTCTGCGTTGTAGGGCGGCCGGAAGAGAATGGTGGAATGATCGGTGATGGCCTCAATCACACGCTGGGTTGCATTAAATTCCAGGTAGGCCCGCTCCTCGGAGACCAGGGCGATATTGGGATGGGTATAGGTGTGGATGCCCACCGTATGCCCCTCGCGAACGATACGCCGGACAAGGGAGGGATATTTCTCCATGTTCGCGCCAACCATGAAGAACGTAGCGCTCACCCCCTTGGCCTTGAGGATGTCGAGGATCTTCGGGGTCCATTTGGGATCGGGGCCGTCGTCAAAGGTGATAGCCACGGCGTCCTTTGCCCCCCGCCCCTGGTGCACGATGGTGAGGTAGCTGGGGAATTTCTCGTAGCGCTCGATCACCGGGGCCTCGAGATCATCTTTTTTATCCAGCACCAGCCGCCGCACCCCGTTACCGCGCTCGTCCGCCATGGTGATGAAATTTCCCCTGCCGATATGGGCTATTGCCTCGCCGGGCTTGATGGTCTCCAGGGTTGCGAGATTCGCCCTGGTAAGAGGCTTGGCGGCATCCAGCCTCAGGGCTTGCCAGATGCCGGGATCCTCGGTGCCAAGCCGCGAGATGGCGACGCCGCCGACATGTTGCGCTCTCCCGGCCTTGAGCTGGTTCAAGAAGGTGACCGCATCGAGAAACCAAAGGGTATGGGCCGCGCCCGAATCCTCATACTCGAAATGCGGATTGTAGGTGGGCGCCTCGAACTCGCAGGAAGCGAGCGAGGAACGGCCTGCCCGGCTCATCACATCCTGAAAGCGAACGGTCTCCGCCTCCTTTTCCCCCTCGGTCCAGTCATAGCCGTAGGAACCGAGGGCCAGAACCCATTGCGACGATTCCCCGTATCCGATAATGGTATCAAGCCAGCCGTTGAACCATTCCGCCGAGGCAATGGGCCCTGGCGGATCGGATTCGGAATTTTCGTCATGGAGCATGGCGACGAAGTGATCGACATGTTCGGCCAGTCCGTCCAGATCAAGAGCCCGAAGCTCCCTGCCCATGGGAACACAGAGCCACAGTTCCATCCCATCGGCATGGAGCGCCAAGGCAATCCTGCGCAGCAAGGCGGCCATGGCGCCACGGTAGGAAGGATCAACCTGTTCCCAGTCGATGACAACCCCGCCCGCGCCCATGGTCTTCAGGCGGTTCTTCAGGCTGACGATAAACTGATCCTGTCGAACCACCGGCCCGTTGACCAGCCCTTCCACCGCCTCGGGGCGCCAGGCTCCTTCCCCGCCCATGTTGCGAAGAAGCGGCAGCAGAACGAGGCCGCGATCCTTGACCAGATCAAGAACCTTCTGTTCCTCGACAGCCTTGAGTCCGCCGCGGCCATCCTCAACGGTGAGCCAGTCCGGGCAGAGGTGGGTCAGATTGCCGGCATTGGCCTTGAGGGAATCAAAGCTGCCGGGATCCCAGCTTTCATAAAAACCGAGCCGAATCTCCTGGATGCAGGCGAATTGCGGCCTGCGCTCTTTTTTCAAGGGCGAGACCGCCCCCGATTGATCCGTAAGGAATGGGAATGTGGCAACGGGTTCGCTATTGCCCTTGGAAAAATTCAGCCACAACGGCTTGGTCGCCAGTTGCTTGGACTGATGTTCCTTGTTTTGCAAAGTCTTGAGCCGGGATTTGAGCTGCTGAACCGCGGGCGGCAGGGTGAGCGGCGAGGGCAAAAACAGGGCCTGCGCAAACAGGATCACCCCGATGAAAAAAAGAAGCCCCGAGACAAACATGATCAGCCGGAGCCTGGGCCAGCGCTTCCCCCGCGCGTCCAGAAAAACGAAGGAGTCCGAATTGACGGCAGGGGGAGACTTTTTTGACTGACGCTGGGTATCCGGCATCTTCATGCACCGCGCCATGATTCAGAGGCCGTTTCATTCTTCGGCCGGGAGCTGTTTGCAGGATGTTGAGGAGATTCCATGCCGGAAATCATACGCCAATCGCCAAAGAAAAGCTAGCGGCCGAAGAACGGGAGTCTTTGCCGATGAAGTCATAAAAATCCTTCCCAAACCGGCAAGGCTTCCCGTATATAGACTCCATGCATACCACCGACCCCCGCCCGGGCTTTGCCCACCGGATGACCAAGGAAGAAATCAACGCCTGCCCCATGCAAAGATGGGAAGGGGTGACCCATGTGATCCGCACCCCCGAGGAGCTGGGTCGCGCGGTCCGCGCCCTGGCGCAAGAGAGCGTCCTCGGCTTTGACACGGAAACCCGGCCTGCCTACCACAAGGGCGAGAGCTACCTGCCCTCGCTCCTGCAGCTGGCCGGGGAAAACGAGGTGTACCTCTTTCAGTTGAAGCATCTCGGCCTGCCAGCCCCGTTACGGGAAATCCTGGCCGACCCCAAGGTGGTCAAGGCCGGGGTGGCCCTGGCCTATGATCTGCAGGAGCTGCACAAGCTGGCCCCATTCCGACCGGCGGGCTTTGTGGATCTCGGCACCCTTGCCAAGAAGGCGGAGATAAAAAACCACGGACTGCGGGGGCTGGCTGCGGTGCTGCTGGGTTTCCGCATCCCCAAGGGGGCGCAAACCTCGAACTGGGCCAGGGACGTCCTGGCCCCGGCCCAGATTCAGTATGCCGCCACCGACGCCTGGGTGGGGAGGGAGTTGTATTTGAAGCTGGGAGAAGAGTTCCCCCGCTGAAACCTTCCCGGACTGCGGAGCGGGATTAGAAATCGAACAACTCGCCCAACAGGCTCTTGTGCTTGTGTTTCTTGTGGTACCCATGGCCATGCTGGTCATAGCCGCCGTGGGGCTGCTGCATGGTCTGGTGCTGCGGCGGGGCCGGGGCTGCGGTGCGCTCGATGATCTTGTCCAGCTCCCCCCGATCCAGCCAGATTCCCCGGCATTGCGGGCAATAATCGATCTCCACTCCCTGCCGATCCGTCATCATCAGGTCTACCCCTGCGCATACCGGACATTTCATTGGTTCTCTCCTTGGTTATTTTTTGTCGTCTTTTTCCGTATCCGAGTCCTTGCTCGACCCGGCATCTTCCTTTTTCTCCTGATCCCCGCCACCGTTGACCGCCTTACCGATCTCGGAAATCACATCCTTCTTCGCTTTTTCCGCCTCCTGGATTGCCAGTTCCTTCACCTGATCGCAACCGCCCAGACCCATGGCAGAGAGAAGCACCAGCGCAATGATTGTTCGGACACGCTTCATTGTAAAACTCCTTTGTGTGTTGTTGCGTAATGATCCATCAGACACGGACCGTTTTCTTTTTGTTCCACCAGCTCTTTTCAATCTCGACAATTACAAAAACCACCACCCCGGCCAGGGTGGCCCGTCCCCAGACGGTCAGATCGACCGGCGCGCTCTGGAACAGCCGGTTCATCACCGGCAGATAGGTGTAGGCAACCTGGAGCAGGAACATGGCGACCACTCCGCCGAGCACCCAGAGGTTTGAGAAGAAGCCGAGCTGGAAAATTGATTTTTCCAAGGAGCGGCAGTTGAACAGGTAGAACAGCTCGACCATGACAAAGGCGTTGACCGCCGCAGTGCGCGCCTCGGCAATGGTGGCGCCGTCGGAAAGCTCCCAGGCAAAAAGCCAGAACGCGGCCCCCAGCATCAAAAAACTCACCAGGGTGATGCGGAAGATCACGCTGTGGCTCAAAATCGGCGAGTTCGGTTCCCTGGGGGGCCGCAGCATGATGCCTTTCTCCTTGGGCTCACAGGCCAGGGCCAACCCGAGGATGCCGGCGGTGGTCATGTTAATCCAGAGGATCTGCACCGGCAGGATGGGCAGGGTGACGCCGAGGAAGATGGCGGTGAGGATCACCAGCCCTTCGCCCAGGTTGGTGGGCAGGGCCCAGGCAATGAACTTGACCAGATTGTCGAACACCCCCCGCCCCTCTTCCACCGCCGCCTCGATGGAGCTGAAGTTGTCGTCGGTAAGGACCATGTCCGCCGCCTCCTTGGCCACCTCGGTGCCGGTGATGCCCATGGCCACGCCGATATCCGCCCGCTTCAGGGCCGGAGCATCGTTGACCCCGTCGCCGGTCATGGCCACCACCTGACCCCTGGCCTGGAGCGCCTCCACCAAGCGAAGCTTCTGCTCCGGGCTCACCCGGGCAAAAACCGCGGTGTCCTCGGCCCGGTCGATGAGCTGACTGTCCGAGAGTTTTTCCAGCTCCGGCCCGGTGAGCACCACCACCTCTTTGAACGAGGCCGGGCCGGAAAGCCCGACCTGGCCGGCAATGGCTGCGGCGGTAAGGGGATGGTCGCCGGTGATCATCTTGACCCGGATGCCCGCGGCTTGGCAGATCTTGACCGCGGCAACCGCTTCCGGCCGGGGCGGGTCGATCATCCCTTGCAAGCCGAGAAAGATCAGGCCATCGGTCAGATCATCATGGTGGATGGCCGAGGTTTCCTCCCCCACCTTCTTGCCGGCCATGGCCAAAACTCTTAGACCCTTGGCAGCCATCCTCTCCACCGCCGCCTGGATCTCGGCCCCACGCAGGGGAATCGGATTACCCTGCGCATCAAGCTGGCTCGCGCATCTGGCCAGAACCGCCTCCACCGCGCCCTTGAGATAAACCCGCCGGGTCGAGGCGCCGGGTCCGGCCTCGTGCAGGCTGGCCATGTACTGATGTTCCGACTCAAAGGGCACCGTGTCCAAGCGAGGGCTGGCAGCCACGGTTTCCGGGCCGAGGCCGCCCTTGCGGGCCGAGGTCAAGAGCGCCCCCTCGGTGGGGTCGCCGTGCACCTGCCACACCCCGCCTTCTTCGGCAAGCTGGCTGTCGTTGCAAAGCAGCCCGGCCCGCAGACATTCCAACAGCGCCGCTGAGGTGCTGCCGGAAGCCGCTTCCGGGTCGTCAATCCTGCCCAGCATGGGGTTGTAGCCGGTGCCGGTCACGGTGTACGACACCCCGCCGGCCACGATCTCCTGCACGGTCATCTGGTTTTCGGTGAGGGTGCCGGTTTTATCGGTGCAGATCACCGTGGTGGAGCCCAGGGTTTCCACTGCGGGCAGCTTGCGGATAATGGCCCGCTTCTTGGCCATGCGCGAAACGCCGATGGCCAGGGTGATGGTGACCGCCGCGGGCAGACCTTCGGGGATGGCGCCCACGGCCAGGGCCACCGCAGCCATGAACATATCGACAAAGGTCTGGCCCCGGAGCAGCCCGACCACGATGGTGAGCGCGGCCAATCCCAGGATCACGTAAAGCAGAACATTGCTGAATTCGCTGATCTTGCGGGTCAGCGGGGTATCCAGCTCCTCGGCCGCCGAGATCAGCTGGGAGATACGCCCCACCTCGGTTTCATCCCCGGTGGCCGTGACCATGCCGGTGCCCTGCCCGTAGGTGACCAGGGTCGAGGCGTAGGCCATGTTCCGCCGGTCGGCCAGACCGGTCTCGCGGCCATGGAGCCCATGATCCTTGGCAACCGGGGCCGATTCGCCGGTAAGCGCGGCTTCGGCGATCTGCAGGTCACGCACCTGAAAGAGCCGCATGTCCGCGGGAACCTTGTCGCCGCTTTGCAAAAAGACGATGTCGCCGACCACCAGTTCCGTGGCCGGGATACGCCGCTTCTCCCCCTGCCGCAAGACCGTGGCCTCGGTGGTCATGGTCCGGGCCAGGGCGGCCAGGGCGTTGACCGCCTTGGCCTCCTGGAGATAGCCGATAACGGCGTTGACCAGCACCACCCCGAAGATCACCCCGGAATCCACCCACTCCTGCAAGAAAGCGGTGATCACCCCGGAAGCGATCAGGATATAGATCAGGGGCTGGTGGAACTGGAGGAGAAAGCGAACCAACGGACTCTGCCCTTTTTGGGCGGTGATGGCATTGGGCCCGAACGCTTCCAGCCGGTGTTCGACCGCGAACCGGTCAAGGCCGCGCTCCCGGTCCGATTCCAACAGCTCCGTGACCTCGTCGATGGGCAGGTGGTGCCAGTGCCTGGCGATCAAATTCACATCTTCCATGGGTGCCTCCTCTGTATTGCTGCGGTTCGACTGATGCGCCGACCGATCTGATTCACTTCCATGCCAAAAACGATACCGCAGGAATATAGTTTGAACAATTAGAAAATATGCTTACAATGGTTCGGAATAAACGAAACGGAGACTCCCCATGGAATGGCTCAACTATCACCATCTTTTCTACTTCTGGACCGTGATGCGCGAAGGCAGCCTGACCGCGGCCAGCGCCCGGCTCAGCCTGGCTCCGTCCACGGTGAGCGCCCAATTGGGGAAGCTGGAAGAGACCCTGGGCGGCAAGCTCTTTCAGCGGGCGGGCCGCAACCTGGAGCCCACCGACCTGGGGCGGCTGGTGTTCCGCTATGCCGACGAGATCTTCTCCCTGGGCCGCGAGATGATGGACACCATCCGGGGCAGGCCCGTGGCTGGCCCCTTGTCCCTCAAGGCCGGGGTGGTGGACGTGCTGCCCAAGCTCATTGTCCGGCGATTGCTGGAACCGGCCCTGCAACTGCCGGAACGGGTGAAGCTGGTGTGCCTGGAAGATAAGGAGGATGCCCTGCTGGCGGAACTGGCCATGCACTCCCTGGATGTGGTGCTGAGCGATGCGCCGCTGCGGGCGGGCTTGAGCGTCAAGGCTTACAGCCATCTGCTCGGCGAGTGCGGCATCACCTTTTTTGCGGTGGAGAAGCTGGCCGAGGAATTACGGGGAAAATTTCCCCTCTCGCTCCACGAGACGCCCATGCTGCTGCCCATGGAGATGACCGCGCTCCGGGGCGGGCTGGAGCGGTGGTTTGCCTCCCTCGGTATCCGGCCCGCCATTGCCGGGGAGTTCGACGACAACGCCCTGCTCAATGTCTTCGGCCAGGAGGGCGACGGCGTCTTTGCGGCGCCCACGGTCGTTGAACCCGAGGTGCTGCGCCAGCACAAGGTCCAGGTCGTCGGCCGGACCCAGGCGGTGAAGGAGCGCTACTACGCGATCTCGGTGGAACGGATCATCAAGCATCCTGCCGTGGCCGCGATTTTGGAGGCAGCCCGGCAGAACCTGTTCATGATGAAGTGAGCAGCTCCCCGAACTGGGCCAGGCTCTTGCTCCGCTTGAGCTGCCGGGCCAGGCCCACCACCTCGGGGTCGTGGACATGACAGAGCACCTCCTTCATCTTGCAGAGGATCTGGTGCTCGCCGCAGAACAGCGTCTGGTAGCGGGCCAACAACGCTTGCAGATAGTCGCGCAGCTCATCCACCTTGCCTGCCGGGGTCGATTCGTCCGGGTATCTGCCCCGCAGCCGTTCAAACAACAGCGGGTGGGCTATTGCCCCCCTGCCCAGCATCAGCCCGGCCGCCCCGGTCTCGGCCAAAACCCGGTGGCCAATGGCCGCGCTGAAGACATCCCCGTTGGCAATGACCGGCAATGGGGTTTGCCGCACCACCGCACCGGTGACCCCGTGGTCCGCCGGTCCCTTGTACATCTGCTTCACGGTGCGCGGGTGGACCACGAGGAAATCGATGCCGCTGTCGGCAAACAGGGGCAGCAGGGAAAAGATCTGGGCCGGGTCGTCGAAGCCCGAGCGCACCTTGACGGAAAAACTGCCCCGGATCTCCCGGCGCAAAGCCGCAAGCATCCGCGCCAGGGCCTGTGGCTCGCGCAGCAAGGCCCCGCCCGCGGTCTGGCTGGTCATCCGGCCATAGGGGCAGCCGAGATTGATATTGAGGTGCTCGGCCCCCAGCTCCTGCACGGTGTTGGCCGCAGCCAGCAACGCCTCGGTGTCGGTGCCGATCAACTGCACCACCAGCGGCACCTTGCCAACCGTGCTCACCACCTCTTGCCGGTCGTTCTCGGTGATATTCTTTTTTGCGCTGGCCTTGACCCGGACAAACTCGGTGAAAACCACATCGGGCCTGACCCGTTCGATGAACAGGGAGCGCAAACCCCGGTTGGTCAACCCCTGCATCGGGGCCAGCATCAGGGGCAGGCTTCCCGGTGCCCAGGGCAGTTTGGCGTTATGGTGTTTCTCAGGCATCAGTGCAGAACTCCACAATGTAAAAATCCACGAATGAATGTCGTGCATACCCTGTCGGGGGTCCGGCCGTCAAGCCCTGCTTGGGCAGAGCCATGCCGGCGCAGGGCTCGGTGTCGATGGATTTTTCAAGCATTGACAATCTGTTAGGCCTGTGAGATGTTTTTGGAAACGCGGGATGCGAGCCCGTAATTTTCCGCAAGGAGGTGTGCGATGACGCCCTGGTTTGCAAATGGTCCTTTTTTTCACGGCTTCGGGGGAATGTTCATGCTCTTTTTCTGGATCATGCTCCTGCTGATCTGTATCGCTCTTATGCGAAAAAGCGGCTCCGGCGAAAAAGAAACGGCGGAGGAGATCTTGAAAAAACGCTATGCGCGGGGAGAAATCTCCCAGGAAGAGTTCGTGCGCATGAAGAAAGAACTCGGCATCCACTGAAGATTATTGGCCCTTTCGGGTGGCGCCGGGAGAGTAAACCCCGTGCTTCCTGAGCAGAAAGCGAGGAACATCCATGGATATCTATTGCAAAAACTGCCGGAAAACGGTGGGCAAGGTGGCTGCGGAAAAGATTCCGGCCGGGCGGCAGGCCTCCGTTGCCTGTCCACTGTGCGGGGGGAAAATTCTCGTGGAAAGAGATTCCACCCCCGAGCCCGCAGTCCAAAGCAGTGATGCTGTGCTTGCTGCTCCATCAACAGAATCGCCCGGACTCCTTTGCCCGGCGGAGGAAGATCCGAAAAAAATCCTGCCGCCCAATTCCGGCCCCTCACCCGCTTCCAACCATATCCCCAACTGCGATTTTTCCGCCATGGCGGTGTTCCGCGAGGCATGGCGAAAAACCACGGGATTCAAAGGGCCGGTCTGGGCCTCGGTGTTGCTGGTCATGGCAGCGATGATCGGAATCAATATCGTTACATCGGTCATCCAGGCGATAATGGGCAACAGTCCATCATCAATCGCCTTGGGCATGGCCGTCCAGATCACCGCCAACATCGCCATGGCGCCCGTCACCGCAGGCTATCTGATGATCGCGCTCAAGCATGTCCAGGGCAAGCCGGTAACGTACCGCATGACCTTTGCTTATTTCTCCAATTTTTTACCCCTGATCTGCGCTTCCTTCTTGATGATGCTGATGATCACGGTGGGACTGCTCCTCCTGATCGTTCCGGGGATCTATCTGATCTTCTCGTACCTGCTTGTCATGCCGCTCATCATTGAGAAAGGGATGAGCCCGTGGCAGGCCATGGAAGCATCCCGAAAAGCCATTCACCGGTGCTGGCTCAAGGTGTTCTGGCTGCAACTGCTCCTGGGGTTTACTGTTATCGGCAGCGCGCTTCTCTTGGGGATCGGCTTGATATGGACCATCCCCATGTGCCTTCTGGCGGCAGCGATTCTGTACCGAAAAATCTTTGGCGCCGAGAATGGGCCTGAATCCATGGCGGTTTGAAACAAGAGACCCGCTGTTTTTCCACAGGA
>JAJZPC010000044.1 GCA_021811385.1 Deltaproteobacteria bacterium
ACATCCCGGCAGCTTTGAGGAGCGCAGGGCATCCCGCCAACGGCGGGACAAGTGACACGGGTGCCCTTTCTTTGGTTCGTTTCTTTGGGCAAGCAAAGAAATGAACAAACCCATAAAACGAGCTATCCGTGCCCCTCACCACCTCCCCAACCGAACTCACAACCAGCGCCACCGACGCCCTGCTTGCCATCGAGTGCACCATAGTCATCGCACTCCTCCTACGCACCACGCCTGCCAACCGCTGGCGAACCAACCTCTGGTGCTGGATATTCACCCTCCTCGCAACCGCCTCCTCCCTCGGCGCCCTGCTACACGCCCTGGAACTACCAAAATCCATGCGCATAGCATTATGGACCCCTCTCTACCTAAGCCTTGGCATTCTCGTGCTACTGTTCATCATGGGAACTGTTGCTGATTGGCGGGGGAAAGTGGCGGCAAAGCGTCTTGTCCCATGGGGCATCGGCATGAGCGCGGCCTTTCTCGGACTGACCGCGCTACTGGGCGGAAAATTCATCGTCTTCATCGTCTACGCGGCAGCAATTCTGCTGAGCACTCTGGCCATCTACACCTTTCTGGCCGTTACCCATCGCGTGCAAGGCGCCGCAGTTATTGCCCTGGCAATCCTGCTCAATCTGGCGGGAGCCGCAGTGCAGGCGAGCAATCTCTCGCTCCACCTTATGTTCCCCTTTAACCACAATGGACTCTTCCACCTTGTCCAGATAGTGAGCACAGCGATCCTCGGGCTGGGAGTGCACCTCGGCATGAAGTCCGCACGAACCTGACGGCTTCGCGAACGGGCCTACCACAACCGCTCAAAAAACCGCCCCACCTCACCGGGCCGATGCGCATCCGACCCAGCCACCAGCGGAACCCCCAAGGCCACAGCCTCGTCGATCAGTGCGCGCACCGGATACTGCTCCCCTCGATGGGAAAAGCCGGAGGTATTGACCTCCAGGGCCATGCCCTTTGCGCGCATCCCCTGAAAGATCTCGCTGATCTGCTGCTGATGCGCCCCGGTGAAATGCACCTCGGGATGATGGCGGAGCACGGCGTCCAGATGACAGAGCACCGTGCCGGGCAGAAGTTCGACCGCCTCCAGCAGGGTGGCGAAGTAGTCGGAGGTCACCCGCTCCACCCCCTGCTTGCCAAGAGGCTCCAGGTTGGCCTTACGGCGGCTCACCACGTTGTAGTGATGGCCTTTGATTTCGTAGTAATGGAAGGAAATACCGACGCGGTCCCAGGTGTACCGCTTAAGAAAATCAAGAATCGCGGGAACCTGCCTGGGGTTGTAGCCCACCTCCACCCCGATCCCGATGCGGAGCCGATCCCCGTAAACCTGTTGCAGCCTCTGGCCTTCGCCATGGTAGGCGGCAAAGTCCTCTTCGGAAAGCCAGGTGTCCTCGCGGTAGCGGATGCCGCATTCCAGATGCTCGAGAAAGATCAGCTCCTCAAGCCCCTTATCGATGGCGGCCACGACATACTCCTCCATCTCGCCGCTGGCGTGGTGGCAGAGCCGGGTGTGGACATGGCCGTCGCTCTTGGGGTTGATCAGCATGGGTTTGCCGGAGAAGATGGATTTCTCGGAAATTAAGCGTTGCCTCGGGGGAAAAAATGCAGCACCCCGTCGATCTCCGAGGTGTCGCAGACCCGGCCCGGTCCGAGCTCGACAAACTGCTCAATGCCTTCCATGTTGATGGAAAACTGCTGGCCGTCGGGCATGTGGTACACAACCGTGCGGACTTTGGTTATATCAATTGGCGATCCAGCCACTCTCATATGCATTCCTCACCCAAATCCTATAAAAAAACAGAACATCGCTGTCCTGTAATTTAGTCATTCGTTAAATAATTACAAGCTGCCTGCAAAAAAATCAGTACGACTTTCTGGCCAAGACCTCGCGGGGCTTGGAGCCGTCCGCAGGGCCGACCACCCCTTCTTTTTCCATGAGTTCGATCATCCGGGCGGCCCGGTTGTAGCCCACCCGCAGCCGCCGCTGCACCATGGAGATGGAGGCCTGGCCTGTTTCGCAGACCAGGGCCACGGCCTCGTCATACTTATCGTCCATCTCCCCGGACTCCTCGCCCTCTCCCGCCTCGGATTCCTCGGCAAGCCGAAGGACGGATTCATCGTAGCGGGCAGCGCCCTGCTCCTTGAGAAAGGTGACGATCCGCTCGGTTTCCTTTTCCGAGATGTAGGCGCCGTGGATGCGCTGCAACTTGCTGGTGCCAGGGGGCATGAAGAGCATGTCGCCTGCGCCAAGCAGATGCTCGGCCCCGCTGCCGTCCAGGATGGTGCGGGAATCGATCTTGGAGGAAACCTTAAACGACATCCGGGTCGGGAAGTTGGCCTTGATCAAGCCGGTGAGCACATCCACCGAGGGGCGCTGGGTGGCGAGGATCAGGTGCATGCCCGCGGCTCGCGCCATCTGGGCCAGCCTGGCCACGGCATCCTCGACCTCGCGGGAGGAGACCATCATCAGGTCGGCCAGCTCGTCGATGATGATGACGATGAGCGGCAGCTTGTCCGCAGCCTCGGCATTGTAGCTGGCCAGGCTCTTGACCTTGGCCTCTTCCATCAGCTGGTAGCGGCGCTCCATCTCCCGCACCGCCCACAACAGGGCGCGGCTGGCCAGCTTGGGGTCCACCACCACCGGGTGCAGCAGGTGGGGGATATCCTCGTAACAGGAAAGCTCGATGCGCTTGGGGTCCACCAGGAGGAGGCGGACCTCCTCGGGGGTGGCCTTGAGCAGGATCGAGCAGATGATGGCATTGACCGCCACGCTCTTGCCCGAACCGGTGGCCCCGGCGATGAGCAGATGGGGCATGCGGGCGAGATCGGCGATCACCGGATTGCCCACCACATCCATGCCCAACCCGATGGTGAGCCGGGAGGCGGCCTTCTGGAATTTCTCATGGGCAAAGATGTCGCGCACATACACAATGTGCCGGGTGGGGTTGGGAATCTCGATACCCAGCGCGGCCTTACCCGGAATGGAGCCGACAATGCGCACGCTCTCGGCCTTGAGCCCAAGGGCCAGGTCGTCGGCCAGGGCGATGATCTTGTTGATCTTGACCCCAGGAGCCGGGGAAAACTCGTAGGTGGTGATCACCGGACCGGGGGAGATGCCGACAACCTTGCCCACCACCCCGAAATCATTGAGCTTTTCTTCCAGCTCGGTGCTCACCGCATAGTAGTAATCGCGGTCCACGGCCAGCTCGGGGTTTTCCGACTTGTCCAGCAGGGAAAGAGGCGGCAGCCGGTATTCGCCGCCGGCAGCGGGCAGAAGCTGGAAGGAGTCGTCATCCGCGCCGGTCTCGAGTTTAACCGGGGCATGCACCTTGGGCACGACGTGCGCATCTTGGTCAGCACGTGCCTCGGCGTCAACTACAAGGGGAGTTGCGGCTGCAACCGCTTTCTTGCCCTGCTTGGCAGCGGGGTTGTCCTCGGCTTCTGGCCTATTCGCCCGGCGGCTGGCCAGGGAATCACGCAGACGGCTCCCCAGGGAATAGGGGGAAAAGCTGCTGATCAGCATCAGGGAGATAACCAGCACCACGCAAAACAGCAGCAAGGATCCGGGGCCGCCGAAGAACAGCCGGCCATACTGGGCCAGCAGCGTACCCAGGAAACCAGCAACCGGATAGGTGTGCTCAAACACGGTGAAAGAGGTCAGGGAGGCAAAGCCGCTGAGCCCCGAGCTGGCCAGGAGAATGCCGGTGCAGCCGAACATGGTCAGGGGCAGGGTTTCCAGGGTGAAATCAGGGGAAAAAAGGCGGATGGCGAAAAAAAGCAGCAACAGAGGGAGCCAGAGCGCGGTGATCCCCAGAAGATCCATGAGCAGCCCGGCGACAAACTGGCCCACTGCCCCGCCCCAGTTGGCGGTGACCGTCTGGATATCCGGCTCCGCCGAGGTGTAGCTGACCAGGCAGAGGAGCAGAAAAAGGGCGACAGACACCCCGAATACGGAAAGTATCTCTCGCCCAAGGGTTGGTTTTTCTTTTTCCTGCCTGTTGTTCCCTGGCGCCATTAGTCTCGCAGATCAGTTCCGGCTAGTATTTTTTTGGCAGCGCCGTTGACACTGCCAATCTCCCCCTCCCTTTACGGGAGGGGGCGGGGGGGAGGGTGGGTGAAGGTGCAACCTGCCGCTCCAGATGTTTCCCCCCTCTCCCTAACCCTCCCCAGCCAGGGGGGAGGGAACTTTCAGCATCCTGCATTTTCTTACCGAACAGAGTCATTAAGCAGGGCAGGCATTACTTTGCCTTGCCGATATTTTTCAGGATAGCATCCAGGATGCCATTGATAAAGCCCGGAGAATCCTCGGCGCAGTATCGCTTGGCCAGTTCGATGGCCTCGTCGATGGCCACCCTGGGCGGCACCTCCTCCTTGAACATCAACTCATAGGCCGCCAGCCGGATGATGTTACGATCCAACACCGACATGCGGCTGACCCGCCAGTTCACCGCGCTTTCCGCGATCTTGGCGTTGATCTCCTCCCACTTGTCGGTGATGCCGTATACCAGTTCCTGACCGTAGGGGATGGCCTTTTTGTTGATCTCGAAATTCTCGCAGAGCAGCGGAAAATTCTCCACCGCCGAAGCTCCGGTCATTTCCCCCTGAAACAGGGCGTTGAGGGCAAGCTCTCTTGCCTTGCGTCGGTTTCCCATGAATGATCAGGCAAGCTGCGGCAAAAGGTTGACCATCTCGATGGCGGTGGCCGCGCACTCGGAGCCCTTATTGCCGGCCTTGGACCCGGCCCGCTCGATGGCCTGCTCGATGGAATCGGTGGTGAGTACGCCGAAGATGATGGGCACTCCGGACTCCATGCTGGCCTGGGCAATACCCTTGGTCGCCTCGTTGGCCACGAAATCAAAATGGGGGGTGGAGCCGCGGATCACGGCGCCGAGGCAGATCACTGCGTCGTAGCGGCCGGACTTGACCATCTTCTGGGCGACCAGCGGGATCTCAAAGGCGCCGGGAACCCTGGCCACCTCGATCTCCTTGTCCTTGACCCCGGAACGCATCAGGGTATCTAGGGCGCCTTCCAGCAGCCGCTCGGCAATGAACGAATTGAACCGGGCAATGACAATCCCGAATTTCTTCCCTTCAACCTGCAATTTTCCTTCAAAAAATTTGGGCATTGTTCTTCCTCCAAAAAGTGTGCAACCGTTTAGCTGTTTTTTGTATCCTTGGTGCCGGTAAACAGATCCAGCATATGGCCGAGCTTGTCCTTCTTGGCCTTCAGGTAATCGATATTTTCCGGCTCCGGCTCCATCTCGATGGGCTGGCGGCCCGTAACCTTGAGACCATAGCCTTCGAGGCCGACGATCTTCTTGGGGTTGTTGGTAATGAGCCGCATCTTGCGGACGCCGAGATCCCTCAGGATCTGGGCGCCGATCCCGTAGTCGCGCAGGTCGGCCTTGAAGCCCAGGTGCACATTGGCCTCAACCGTATCCATCCCCCCTTCCTGAAGGGCGTACGCCTTGATCTTGTTGATCAGACCGATGCCGCGCCCTTCTTGCTGCATGTAGAGAACAATGCCCGCGCCCTCATGCTCGACCATGCGCATGGCGCTGTGCAGCTGGCCGCCGCAGTCGCAGCGCTTGGAACCGAAGACGTCGCCGGTCAGACAGGAGGAATGCACCCGGACCATGATCTCTTTGTTGGGGTCGATCTCTCCCTTGACCAGGGCAACGTGTTCGAGCTCGTCCACGTCGTTGGTGTAGACGATGGTCCGGAAATCGCCGTAGCGGGTGGGGATCCTGGCCTCGGCGGCCCGGTGGACCAGCTTGTCCTCGCGGGTCCGGTAGGCGACCAGATCGGCGATGGTGGCGATCTTGAGCCCGTGCTCCTTGGCAAAGATCTCCAGATCGGGCATCCGGGCCATGGTGCCGTCTTCCTTCATGATCTCGCAGATCACCCCGGAAGGATTCAACCCGGCCAGGCGGGAGAGATCAACCGACCCCTCAGTCTGGCCGGTGCGGACCAAAACCCCGCCGCGCCTGGCGCGCAGGGGAAAGATATGGCCGGGACTGACGATATCGCTGGGCTTGGCGTTGGGATCGGCGGCCACCTGAATGGTGCGAGCCCGGTCCGCTGCGGAGATGCCGGTGGTAACCCCGGTGCTCGCCTCGATGCTCACGGTGAAGGCCGTTTCAAAGGGCGACTTGTTGTTCTGCACCATCATCGGGATCTGCAGCTGCTCCAGATGATCCGGGGTCAGGGTCAGGCAGATGAGGCCCCTGCCGTGGGTGGCCATGAAATTGATCGCCTCGGGGGTGACCTTTTCCGCGGCCATGTACAGATCGCCCTCGTTCTCGCGATCCTCGTCATCAACCAGGATGATCATCTTCCCGGCCCGGATCTCGTCAATCACCTCTTCAATGGAACTTACCGCCATGGTATCACCTCAAAACTTTCGCCGCCTGTAGGCCTGGCACCCTTATTTCAAAAAGCCGTGATCAGCCAGAAAAGCGGAATTGATTCTTGATTGTGCACCCCCGCCATCAGCATCCTTGGCGGAGAGCAATTTTTCCACATACTTGCCGATCAGATCCACTTCTATATTCACCACGCTCCCCTGTTTCAGCGCCCCCAAGGTGGTAACCCCGAGGGTGTGGGGGATGATGGAAACGGAAAAGGTTTTCGCGTCGATGCTGTTGACGGTAAGACTGATGCCGTCGATGGCGATGGAGCCCTTTTCGATGATATACTTGCCAAAACCCGCGGGCACCTGGAAGCTGAACAGCACGAAATCCCCCAGGGGCTGACGGGTCAGCATGGGGGTCGTGGCGTCCACATGGCCGCTGACCATATGCCCGCCCAAACGGTCGCTGAGGCGCAGGGCGCGTTCCAGATTGACCACGCTGCCCACGGCCAGATTCCCGAGATTGGTGCGCTTGAGGCTTTCCGGCGACACATCGACCACGAAACGTCTGCCGCTGATCTCCTTGGCCGTGAGGCACACCCCGTTGACCGCGATGGACTCGCCTTCCTCGGGATCGGGCAGGTCAAAATCCGCGCCAATGGCAAAAAGCATCCCGCCGCCGGCCGGTCTTTTTTCCAGTATTCTGCCCTGCCCCAGTATGATCCCGGTAAACATATTTTTTCCTAAGCGGTCAGCTACCAGCTGCCAACTATCAGCTATTTTTCCATCAACCCTTGGATCAGCACATCGTTGCCGAACCGCCGCACCCTGGTGGTGCTGAAACGAGGAGCATCCGCAACCTGTTGCAGGCCAAGAGTATCCACCAGCGGCACTCCGTCGCTGCCGAGAAAGATCGGGGCGACAAAGATATTCACCTCATCCACCAGATTGGCCCGCAAAAACGCGGTATGCACCCGGCAGCCTCCTTCGACCAGAACGCTGGTGAGCTGCGCGCGGCCAAGCTCGCAAAGCACCGCTTCAAGATCAAGCTGGCCTGCGTCAGTAAGCCTGACCTGCTTGATGATTGCGCCTGCCTTGACCAGAACCTCGGCCCGTTTTGCATCCACATCCGGCCCGCAAAAGATCCAGGTTGGAGCATCTGAACCCTGCCGCAGCATTTTGGCAGAAACCGGCAGCCTGAGCGCGGTGTCCAGCACAACCCGCAACGGATCCCTGCCCCTGCGGCCCGACAATCTGGTGGTAAGCGCGGGATCGTCGCACAGGGCAGTGCCGCTGCCGATGAGGATAGCGTCCACCCGATCCCGCAAACGGTGCACCTGGCGCCGGGACTGCTCGTTGGTGATCCAGGCGCACTGCCCGGAGGCAAGGGCCAATCGCCCGTCCAGACTCATCCCGGCCTTCATGATCACCCAGGGCAAGCCGGTGGTGATATGCTTGCTGAATGGCCGGTTCAAGCTCCGGCATTCCTCGGCCAGCACGCCCTGCGTAACCTCAACCCCCTGATCGGCAAGGGTCTTGCAGCCCCCTCCCGCAACGAGCGGGTTGGGATCGAGCATGCCCACCACCACCCGCGTGATCCCGCCGGCCAGAATGGCCTGGGTGCAGGGAGGGGTCCGGCCCGTATGGTTGCAGGGCTCAAGGGTTACATAGATCGTGGCGCCCCGGGCCTTTGCCCCGGCAGCCCGGAGGGCATGCACCTCGGCATGGGGGGTTCCGGCCTTGGCATGAAACCCCGTGGCAATGAGCCGGTTATTTTTGACCACCACCGCGCCGACACAGGGGTTGGGCGAGGTACGGCCAAGCCCCTTCCTCGCCTCCCTGATGGCCAGCTGCATCCAGGCGCGGTCGTCTTTCATTTCGGTGTTTCTTCCGGCCCGCCTAGCATGCCCTTCAACTCGGCCATGAACTCGCTTAAGTCCTTGAACTGCCGGTATACCGAGGCGAAACGGACATAGGCCACGCCGTCGAGTTTGCGCAAGCCGTCCATGACCCGTTCCCCGACCAGCTTCACCGGGATCTCGCGTTCGCCCATGTCCTGCAGCTCCCGCTCCAGGGAATCAACGAACTCGTCGATCTGCTCCATGCTGACCGGCCGCTTTTCGCAGGCCTTTTGCAGCCCCTCCACCACCTTGTGCCGGTCCCAGGCCTCGCGGCGCCCATCCTTCTTGATCAGCATGGGCATGGTCACCTCAAGCCGCTCGTAGGTGGTGAACCTGCGGCTGCACGCGTCGCACATCCTCCGGCGGCGGGTGATGGTGAAATCCTTGTTCAGGCGGGAGTCGACAACCCGGTTTTCCAGATGACCGCAGTACGGACATTTCATAGCTTACCCCAACTGGACAACAGGGACTTGGGCTTCGTCCAACAGCAGGGAGGAAAGGCTGTCGGCATACCCCTCTTTATAATAGATTTTTTCAATCCGTGCATTGATCAGCATCTTGCTGCAGATGGAGCAGGGCATGTTGGTGCAGTACAGGGTAGAACCCTCGATGCTGAAGCCGTGCAGGGCCGCCTGGATAATGGCGTTCTGCTCGGCGTGCAGGCCGCGGCACAGCTCATGCCGCTCCCCGGAGGGAATCCCCTGCTGCTCGCGCAGGCAGCCGATATCCAGGCAATGGCTGACCTTGGCCGGCGCGCCGTTGTAGCCCGTGGCGATGATACGCTTGTCCCGAACGAGAATGGCGCCCACCTTGCGACGCAGGCAGGTTGAACGCTGCGCCACCATCTCGGTGATCCCCATGAAATATTCGTCCCAGGACGGGCGGGTGTCGGTCATGATCGGCTACTCGTTGTTCCGTTCCATATCCGGATACAGGGGAAAGGCATCGCACAGGGCGCGAACCTCGAGCCGGATACCGTTCAGGACGTCCTTGTTGCCGCGATTCTCGATGGCCCGGTTGATCCAGTCGGCAATCTTGGCCATCTCCGGCTCCTTGAGGCCACGGGTGGTCACGGCCGGCGTGCCGATCCGCACCCCGCTGGTGACAAAACGGCTCTGCTGGTCAAAGGGAATGGCGTTTTTGTTGACGGTGAGACCCGCTTCTTCCAAGGCCTCCTCCGACTCCTTGCCGGTTGCCCCCTTGTTGCTCAGATCGACCAGCAGCAGATGGTTGTCGGTGCCGCCGGAAACAAGGCGGAAACCGTGGCGAACCAGTCCTTCTCCCAAGGCCTGGGCATTTTTGACCACCTGGATCTGATCCTTCTTGAATTTCTCCCCCATGGCCTCCTTGAAGGCCACGGCCTTGGCCGCGATGACATGCACCAAGGGGCCGCCCTGGATGCCGGGGAAGATCTTGCTGTCGAGCTTCTTGCCGTACTCACCCTTGGCAAGGATCAGACCGCCCCGCGGACCCCGCAAGGTCTTGTGGGTGGTGGTCGTGACAAAATCGGCGTAGGGCACCGGCGAGGGATGGACCCCGGCGGCCACCAGCCCGGCGATATGGGCCATGTCCACCATGAACAGGGCGCCGATCTTATCGGCTATGGCGCGGAAGCCCGCGAAATCGATAATCCTGGGATAGGCGCTCGCCCCGGCCACGATCATCTTCGGTTTATGCTCAATGGCAACGCGCTCCACCTCCGCCATGTCGATGCGCTCGGTTTCCCGGTTCACCCCGTAGGAAACAAACTTATAGAGCTGCCCGGAGAAATTCACCCCTGCCCCGTGGGTGAGATGGCCGCCGTGGGCCAGGTCCATGCCCAGCACCGTGTCTCCCGGCTGCAGCGAGGAGAAGTAGACCGCCATGTTGGCCTGACTGCCGGAATGGGGCTGAACATTGGCGTATTCGGCGCCGAAGATCTTCAGGGCCCGCTCGATGGCCAGGGATTCGATCTGGTCGGCATATTCGCAGCCGCCATAGTAGCGCTTGCCAGGATAGCCCTCGGCGTACTTGTTGGTGAAAATGGAGCCCTGGGCCTCAAGCACCGCCTCGCTGACAATGTTCTCGGAGGCAATCAGTTCGAGCTGATTGGACTGCCTTGCCAACTCATGGCGGATGGAACGGTACACATCCGGATCACTCTCTTTCAAATACGACACTGCAGTATCCTTCATGGTTTATTATGCGTTAAAAATCGCGTTCAGAAAAAATAATCACGGCCGAAAAATTACTCCAGGTAATTCCGGCCGCGCAATGAAAAAGCGTGCATGGAGGCCCGCGGCAAGCAGGCCCTTTTTCCTAGAACATATCAATCCGGCGCTGGTGCCTGCCCCCGGCAAATTCGGTGCCGACCCAAGTCCGGACTATCTCCACGGCCAGGCCGGGACCGACTACCCTGGCGCCGAGACAGAGCACGTTGGCGTCATTGTGCTCCCGGCTCATCCGCGCGGTGAACAGCTCATTGCAGAGAGCCGCGCGAATTCCCTCGAAACGGTTGGCCACCATGGACATCCCGACCCCGGTCCCGCAGATCAGAATTCCGCGCTCGCACGTGGAGTTCTGCACCTGGGCGCAAACAGCCTTGGCAAAATCCGGGTAGTCGACGGACTCCGTGGAAAAGCAGCCCCTGTCATCCACGGTATGCCCAAGCTGCTGAAGCAGCGGGACGATTTCGTCCTTAAGGCTGATGCCGCCATGATCGCAACCGATGGAAATCTTCACTATTTAGCCTCGTATTGCTTCATGATCAACACCGCATTGGTCCCGCCGAAGCCAAAGGAATTGGACATGGCGGCCCGGATCTTCATCTTCCGCGCCTGATTGGGCACATAATCCAGGTCGCATTCGGGATCGGGGTTTTCCAGATTCATGGTCGGCGGGGCAATCTGGTGCTTGATGGACAGAGCGGTAAAGACCGCCTCGATGCCCCCTGCCCCGCCCAACATATGGCCGGTCATGGACTTGGTCGAGCTGATGGCCAGTTTGTAGGCCTGATCGCCGAAAGTCGTTTTAATGGCCCGGGTTTCCACCACGTCGTTCAACGGGGTCGAAGTGCCATGGGCGTTGATGTAGTCAACGTCTTCCGGGTTCATGCCCGCGTCCTTCAAGGCCATTTTCATGCAGCGGACCGCGCCGTTGCCATCCTCGGGAGGAGCGGCCATATGGTAGCCGTCGCCGCTCAGGCCGTACCCGGCAACCTCGGCATAGATCTTGGCGCCACGGGCCAGGGCATGTTCCAATTCCTCAAGTATAAGCACGCCAGCCCCTTCGGAAATGATAAAGCCGTCCCGGTCCCGTTCAAAGGGGCGCGAAGCTTTTTCCGGCTGGTCATTGCGGGTGGACAGCGCTTTCATCGCATGAAAACCGCCGACCGCCAGAGGACAGATCACCGATTCGCTGCCGCCGGTAATGGCCACATCACATTCATCGTTGACGATGGAGCGAAACGCCTCGCCCACCGCATGGGTTCCTGCTGCGCAGGCGGTGGTGAGGCAAAGATTCGGCCCTCTGGTGCCGTAGATAATGGAGATCTGGCCGGCGCCCATATTGGGAATAACCATGGGAATGAAAAAGGGCGTGATCCGCTTGGTTCCCTTTTCCAGAGCCACCTGATGGTATTTTTCAATGGTGGGCAAACCGCCGAGCCCGCAACCCATGATACTTCCGACCCGGGGCGCATTTTCCTCGGTGACTTGGAAATCGGCATTGCGCAAGGCTTCTCCGGCAGCCGCGACAGCGTACTGCACAAAGAGGTCGAGGTGCTTGGCGACCTTCTTGTCGATGTGATCCTCGACCTGAAAATCCTTGACCTCGGCGGCAATATTGACGCCGACCTCGCCGGCGTCAAACCGGGTAATCGGGCCGATACCGCTCTTGCCTGCGCACAGTGCGCTCCAGGTCTTCTCCACGCCTGTTCCCAGGGGTGTAACCAATCCAACTCCTGTGACCACTACTCTTCTGCCCACGCTGATCCTCACAATCTGGTTGCAGAGAAAGAAAGGCCCTGGCAGGGAAAATCCCGCCAAGGTCCGTCCTCAGTTGTTCCTGCCAGGTGCCTGTTGCCGACAAAAAATCGGATCAACCGGCAACCTTGTTGACATGGTCGATGGCGTGCTGCACGGTGGTGATCTTTTCCGCGACATCATCGGCGATCTCGATATCGAAAGCCTCTTCCATGGCCATGATCAGCTCAACCAGGTCGAGGGAGTCAGCGCCCAGATCATCAATAAAAGAAGCGCCCGGCACAACCTTGTCCTTATCCACGCTCAGCTGCTCGGCAATGATATCAATGAGTTTTTCCTGTACAGACATGATCTTTTCTCCTTGCTTGTTTAGGTGCCGTTAAAAAACAACCTGTATTTTCTCGACCAGTTGGTTACGGCACCGTATGCCGTGCGCTGGATCATAATTGTTCAAGTTATTTTTTAACAACGGCTTACGGTAACATCTTACCAAGTTTTGCTCTTACAATATATCACATGAACATGCCGCCGTTGACATGGATAAACTGTCCTGTCACATAGCGCGCATCGTCAGACGCCAAATAGGCCACGGCCCCGGCAATATCCTCGGCCTCACCCAGAACCCCCATGGGGATCTCACCCTTGATCGTGTTGGTGACCTCTTCGGAGAGATCCCGGGTCATGTCGGTGACTATGTAACCGGGGGCCACCCCGTTCACCGTGATCCCGCGGGAGGCAAGCTCCTTGGCCACGGATTTGGTGAAGCCGACAATCCCTGCCTTGGCTGCGGCATAGTTGGCCTGTCCGGCGTTGCCGGCAAAACCGATCACCGAGGTGATGTTGATGATCCGCCCCCAACGCTGTTTCATCATACCCCGGCTCACCGCCTTGGTGCAGAGAAAAACGCCCTTGAGGTTGGTATTGAGCACCTCGTCCCACTGCTCGTCCTTCATCTTCATGAGCAGTCCGTCCCGAGTGATCCCGGCGTTATTCACCAGGATATCCACCCGACCGTGGGCATCGAGAATCTTCTTGAACGCCGCTTCGATCTCCTCGGAGGTGGCAACATTGAACTGGACCGCTTCGGCATTGCCGCCGGCATTCTGGATGCTCGTTACCGTCTCTTCCGCAGCGGCAGGGTTGCTCACATAGTTGACGATAACCGTGGCGCCAAGCGCTGCCAGGCGCTGGCAGATAGCCCGGCCAATGCCCCTGCTGCCGCCGGTGACTACGGCGATTTTCCCGCTCAGACTCATGCGCTCTTCCTTTCCTTGAATTTCTCAATCAGCTTGGGCACGATCTCGAACACGTCACCGACAATGCCGTAGGTGGCCACATCAAAGATCGGCGCATCGGCGTCACGGTTGATGGCGATAATGGTATCAGCGGACTGCATGCCCACCAGATGCTGGATGGCGCCGGAGATCCCGCAGGCGATATAGACCTTGGGGGCCACGGTCTTACCGGTCTGGCCGACCTGATGCGGATAGGGAATCCAACCGCTGTCCACCGCGGCCCGGGAGGCGGCAACCGCCCCGCCCAGCACATCGGCCAGCTCGCGGATCATGGCAAAACCCTTCTCGTTTTCCAACCCCCGACCGCCGGCCACGACAATATCGGCCTCGGAGAGGTTCACCCGGTCAAGATCCTCAACCACCGACTCAAGCACCTTGACCCGGGGCTTGAGGGTGTTCGGATCCAGATTGGCAGCGATGATTTCCCCTTTGCGCCCAGCATCCCTGGCAAGGGGCTTCATTACCAGCGGCCGCACCGTGGAGATCTGCGGACGGGTGTGCGGGCAGACAATGGTGGCCATGATATTGCCGCCAAAGGCGGGACGGGTTTGGAGCAGAGCGCCGTCTTCATCGCGAATCGCCAGATTCGTGCAATCTGCGGTAAGGCCCGTGGCCAGGGTGGTGGCGACCCGGGGAATAAAGGATCTGCCGATGGCCGTGGCGCCGGCGAGAATGATCTCGGGCTTGTTTTTCTTGGCCAGGGCGCTCAGGGCGTTGCCATAGGCGTCATCGGTAAAGGAGGCCAGGGCCGGATCATCGACGACAAACACCTTGTCAGCGCCGTAGGCGATGAGTTCTTCGGCCATGCCGTTGAGTTTTGAACCCAGGAGCACAGCGGAAAGAGCAACCCCTCTTTTTTCAGCCAACTTACGCCCGGCCCCGAGCAGTTCCAGGGCAACGGGGGCGATCCTGCCATGCCGGCATTCCGCATAGACCCAGACCCCGGACCAGTCTTCCAGGTTGCCCTGGGTTGCCTTTTCCTCTCTCTTGATGGAAAGCGCGCCGACCTCGCAGACATCCACGCAACTGCCGCACAGGGTACAGCTATCCCCGACCACGGCGACACCGCCTTCAACCTTGATGGCCCCGAAGGTACAGGTACTTTCACAGACACCGCAACCAATACAGGCTTCTACATCAATCTGTAACATGGAAAATTCCGTTCGTCTGAATTCTACAGGAGAGGAGATAATTTCTCATACAGCTGGGCAACCTGCTCATCGGATGTGCCACCAAGCATGGCCCGTTCCCCTTTCAGTTCCGGGGAAAAAACCCTGACCACCTGGGTGGTGGAACCTTTGAGTCCCAACTGCTCCGGGTCTGCCTCGATATCCGCTGCGGTCATCTTGGCGATATCGATCTTTTTCGCCTTCATCTTTCCCTTGAGGGAAGGAATCCTGGGCTCATTGATCTCTTTGACCACGGTGAACAGCGCGGGCAGCCCCACCTCAAGCAGGTCGTAGCCGTCATCCATCAAACGCTCGGCGCGGATGGTGTTGGCGGTGCAATCATTGATCTTACGCACATAGGCGACAAAAGGAATATCAAGACGCTCCGCCAGACCAGGGCCCACCTGGGCGGTATCCCCGTCAATGGCCTGCTTGCCGCAGAGGATCAAATCAAAATCATCAATCTTTTTAATGGCTTGAGACAGGGTATAGGTCGTCGCCCAGGTATCCGCTCCGGCAAAGGCGCGATCCGAAACAAGCACCGCCTCGTCCGCCCCGCAGGACACCGCCTCGCGCAGCATCTCCTCCGCTTGGGGGGGGCCCATGCTGACCACGGTTACCGTGCCGCCGTGCAATTCTTTCAACCGAACCGCCTCCTCAAGGGCATGGCGATCGTAGGGGTTCATGATGGCTTGCACCCCTTCCCGAGACAGGGTGTTGGTCTTGGGATCCAGGCGGACATCCTTGGCGTCCGGAACCTGTTTTACGCAAACAATGATCTTCATTAGGATCTCGTGTACTCCTTGTTGAGTTCCTGACCAATAACATTCCGCTGAATCTGATTGGTGCCTTCGTAGATCTGGAGGATCTTGGCATCCCGCATCATCTTCTCCACCGGATATTCACGCATATAGCCGTAGCCGGCCAAAACCTGCACCGCATCGGTGGTGACCTTCATGGCCATGTCGGTGGCGAACACCTTGCACATGGAAGAGGCCTTGGACATGTCGTTCTTGTGGGCGTCGATGTGCTTGGCAGCCGAGTACACCAAGGCGCGGCCCGCCTCGATCTGGATGGCCATGTCGGCCAGGATATGCTGCACGGCCTGGAAGGAGATGATGGGCTTGCCGAACTGCACCCGTTGCTTGGCGTAATTGACCGCCTCATCCAGGGCGCCCTGCCCCAGGCCAACGCCGAGGATGGCGATGCCCGGACGGGATTGATCCAGGGTCTTCATCACCGTGATAAAGCCCATGCCGATCCGGCCGATGACCCTGTCCTTGGGAATCCGGCAATCCTTGAAGATCAGCTCCCGGGTGGAAGAGCAACGGATGCCCAGCTTCTTTTCCTTGACTCCGTAAGAAAAGCCCGGGTCGGTGTCCTCGACCACGAACATGGTGGCGCCGCGCGGCCCCTTGCTTTTGTCGGTGATGGCAATAACCGTGTAGATCTGGGCCTCGCCCGCATTGGTGATCCACTGCTTGGTGCCGTTCAATACCCATTCGTCGCCGTCGAGAACGGCGGTGGTCTGGATGCCCGAGGCATCGCTGCCTGCATTGGCCTCGGTAAGGGCAAAGGCGGCCAGTTTCTCGCCGCTGGCGATGAGAGGCATGTATTTCTGTTTCAGCTCTTCGCTGCCGGAGATAAGAATCGGGTATGCGCCCAGGGCGCTGGCGGCAAAGGCGGTGGCCACCCCGGTACAACCGCGGGCAAACTGCTCAAGGGCCAGGACAATCTCGAAACACCCGCCGCCCAAACCGCCATACTCCTCGGGGATATAGAGGCCGTACAGATCTGCCTTGGCAATGGCGGTCAGGATATCACGGGGATAATCTTCGGTTTCATCCAATTCCGCCCGTTGCGGAACAATCATTTCATCGGTAATCTGCCGAGCAACATCCACGATCATCTGCTGCTCTTCGCTCAAGAAATAATCCACTGTGCCCCCTTGTAGCTCAATTACTTTGATCTGCGGTTGGGTAATAAACTTGACCGAATATGCCTTACCACCTGACCAGGGCTGCGCCCCAGGTAAAACCGCCGCCGAAAGTGCAGATGAGAAGCAGATCCCCCTGCTGCAATCGGCCTTCCCGGTTCGCCTCGTCCATGGCAATCGGCACGGTCGCCGCCGATGTATTACCATATTTATGCACATTAATATAGATTTTTTCGAGCGGAACACCGAGGTGATCGGCCAGGCTTTTCAGGATGCGAATATTGGCCTGGTGGGGCACAACCAGGGCGATGTCGGCGATGGCCAGCCCTTCTTTTTCAAGGACTGCGGTAATGGCATCCGCCATGGCCCGGACCGCGTAACGGAAGACATCCTTGCCCACCATCTTGATGAAGGGGCCGTCACTTTGCGCGGTGCAGAGATCGGGGTTCAAGCTGGGGGCGTTGTCCATATGGAGCAATTCCCACAAGCGGCCATCCGCATAGAGCCGGCTCGCCAGGATTCCCCTCCCCTGATCGTTGCCCGTCACCAGGCAGGCCCCGGCGCCATCGCCGAAAAGCACGCAGGTATTGCGATCCTGCCAGTTGGTGCGGGCGGAGAGATTTTCCGCGCCGATCACCAGGATTTTCATATCCGGGTTGTTGCGAATGTATTTATCGGCCAGATCAAGACCGTAGAGGAAGCCGGAACAGGCGGCGTTGATGTCAAAGGCAAAGGCGTTGACAGCCTCCAGCTCCTTCTGGACAAGACAGGCGCAGGAGGGCATGGCCTTTTCACAGGAAATCGTCCCAACGACGATCATGTCAACCTCCGCCGTGGTCACCCCGGCCATATCCAGGGCGCGGCGTGCCGCCACGCTGGCCAGTTTGGAGGTTTCCTCCCCGGCCTGGGCAATATGCCGGGTCTTGATGCCGGTTCTGGTGGTGATCCATTCATCGGAGGTATCAACCATCTTTTCCAGATCCTCGTTGGTGAGGATCCTTTCCGGCAGACAGGAGCCGGTCCCGATGATAACCGCGCGGCTCATTGGGTTACTCCGGCAACGGCGACTTTGGCAGGCGGGGAATCATCCTGTTGCACCAGGCGATGATCAAGGGAAAAAAGCTCAAGGATTCGGTCGTTGACTTTATTGCGGGCCATTTCCGAGGCAACCCGGATGGCATTTTTTATAGCCACGGCATTGGAGCGTCCATGACAGACGATGCCGTTGCCCCGTATGCCGAGCAACGGCGCGCCACCATACTCGGCGTAATCAACTCGTTTTTTAAAGGAAACAAAGGCATCCCTGGCAAGCAGATAGCCAAGCTTTGCCTTGAAGCTCTTGGCAATTTCCTCACCCAGCATACCCATCACCGCCTCGGCCAATCCTTCGCTGAGCTTGAGGCAGACATTGCCGACGAATCCGTCGCAGACCATGACGTCAACATCGCCCTGAAAGGTATCACGTCCCTCGACATTGCCGATGTAATTCAAGGAACTCTGCTGAAACAGCTCATGGGATTTCTTCACCAGGATATTGCCTTTCCCCCCCTCTTCGCCGATGCTGAGCAGGCCGACACGAGGGCGATCCAAACCGAAGAGTACCTGGGAGAAAGCCGCGGCCATGACCCCGAACTGAAAAAGATGTTCCGGCCGGCAATCGACGTTTGCGCCAACGTCCATCATAACCACCGGCCCCTTCAAGGTAGGATAAATCCCTGCGATTCCCGGCCGGGACACATGCTCCAGACGGCCAAGCAATTTGATGGCTGCGGCCAGCGTTGCCCCGGAATTACCGGCGCTGACAACAGCATCGACGCTGCCCTCTTTATGGAGGGCAAACGCCTTCATGATGGAAGAGTCTTTTTTCCTGCGGATGGCGTCAAAGGGGGATTCATCCATACCAACAACCTGGGAGGCATGCACCAGATGAATCCGGGGTGAAGAAGTGCCATGGCTTGCCAGGATGGCCCCGAGCCGGGCCGTGTCTCCCACAAGACTGACCTCAAGGTCCGACTCGCGCGTAGCCAAGACTGCCCCGGAGACCAGTTCTTCAGGGCCTCGGTCCCCGCCCATGGCATCCAAGGCAATATGCAACGCCATGGCGAACTCTATTACTCTTCGGTCAACTTGACAACAGAACGGCCCTTGTATGCCCCGCAGCTAGGGCAAAGACGGTGCGGCAGCTTCGGCTCGCCACATTCGGAGCAGGTGGAAACGGTTACGCCACAAAGAGCATCGTGGGAACGACGAATTCTGGTACGGCAATGGGAATGTCTTCTTTTCGGTAAAGCCATTACTTTTCCTCCAATTGGAAAGATCTCGGTTACAACTTGTTGTCTGTAACGGGTTTTTCAAAAAAATTCAACAGGTTCAACAAAAAATGCAACGGCGGATGGTCCATATCCACCGCGATAATGGAAGCATCCCCTGATCGGCACAAAACATTCGGCAGCCCAAGGCGCCAGACATGGTCCTCTATCTGCTCGGCGTTCGTTTCCGGCGGATGTCACCCGGAAAAACCAGCCGGTTACTGCGCCTTAAGCTTTGCCAAAACGTTGAATGGGGATGCACCTGTACTCCGGGCACAACCGCAGGGATGGCTGTTCAAGTTCGCCCCGCATTCAGGGCACAACCCCAGGCACTTGTCGCTGCACAGCCTTTTCTCGGGCAACCCGAGGAACACCTGTTGCGCAAGCACCGAAAAAACATCCACCACCGGCTCGGCAAGATACACAACATCCAGCTCATCGCCCTTACAAAAGTGATCTGAAGCAAGACCGGCCGCTTCCTCTTTGGCAAGCTCGAATACAACCGCAAACTCTTCATTCAGGGTGTGGACAAATGACTCAAGGCACCGGTCACACTCTAAAACAACGGGAAGACGCAAAGTGCCCGCAAGCAAAACCCGCCCTCCCTCTTTTTGCAAGGAAACGGTGCATGCTCCCGGTCCTTGGCAGACGACCTCATTGCCGGGAACCCAAGACCCAGCGTCGATGCTGAAAGAAAGGCCACTCTCCGGTATTTCGTCCCACCTGATCCGCACGCATCACCCATTCACAATACAAAAAATGAAGCAGATCAATATAAATAAACACCGCCCGTTGTCAAGTGAATTCGCCGCAAGGACTCTTTTCGTTGCTGCGCACACCCGACGGGGGAGGCATCGCAAGCAATGACTGCGCAGCTTAATAAAAGGGATTACAGGAGGTTACAACAATCTTGAGAGACGGTCGCTCGCCTTACCCAGGCGATGACCAAGCACATGAATAATTCGACGGAAAAATTTCAACCCGAGAGCAGGCGAACGCACCAGCATCAGTTCCATATTTTCCCGAGTGAGGACAAGAAGCTGACTCTGTTCCGTGGCGACAACGGTGGCATGCCTGCAGCCCCCTTCAACAACGGAAATTTCGCCAACCAGGCTTCCACGCTCAAGCACGGCAACCAGGATAAACTTATCGGGGAATATCCCCTCCATCTTGACGGCAAGTTTCCCTGCCACCAGAAACCCCATAAAATCGCCGGGATCCCCGCTTTTCATCACAATTTCCGCAGGCTGCCACTCCCGAAACTCGAGATAGGCAAACAGCTCGCCCATCTCTTCGGCGGACAAAAAAGAAAATATATCAGCGAGCTCTTCGGACTTGTATCTCCCAAAAAGCAACTCTTCCGCGGTACCCATGGAGGCTATTTAACATCTCCCTTGCTGACCTTCTCTTCAAGCTTGGCGATAAGACCGGCAAAATCCTCCTTGCCCAGAATACTGGCAAACTGGGTCCGGTAATTATTCACCAGGCTCACGCCCTCCACTTCCACATCATAAACCGTCCAGCGGTCATCATTGTTCTTGAGCTTGTAATTGACCGGCGTTTCCACATTCTTACGGATCAGGTCGCTATAAACGATGGCCTTGTTCCCCTGCACGGCAGCTTTTTTAAAGACAACCTTTTCGCCGGAGTAGGTTTCTATCTTGGCAATATATGTATTCTCCAACAGCGTCTTGAACAAAAAGACAAAACGGTCCTGCTCCGCAGGACTCCTTCCTTGCCAATGTTTGGCCAGCGCACGCATGGACATATCGCGAAAATCAAATTTCTTTTCGACAATAGTCACCATACGATTTTTCCTCTCCGCCCTGCGAGCAGGCACGGCGAGCTTTTCATCCTGAAGAATGGAAATAATTTCATCAACGGCATCCTTGACGAAAACAACCGGATCCGTTGCCGCGGCGCAAGAACTGCCCTGATAGAAAACAGGGAGAGCGATGGATAGAATTACCGCCAAAAAAATCTTCTTATACCACATGTTGCCGTTCTTCATTATTGCCTCTGAAATCATGCCTTACGACTGTATTATTGACCAACCCTGGCTTCGCTGAACCCAGCGGCGCAGAGCCTTTTCGCCTCCTGCTTGGCGAACTCGAACTTTTTCCCGGCAGGCACTTCCAGAGCATAGAAGTTCTGCCCGCCCCGATCATACACCTTGACGACCGACTCCTTATTCATGGCAAGCAATGTTTGCCGCATAAGCAGAAGCTTTTCCGCATCAAACGAGGTTCCGACCTGGACAAAAAAATCATCAACAGGAACCGGAGCGGAGTCCAATTCCGGAGAAACCGCCGCCTCGGGCTTCTCTTGGGCATATGTCTGTTCAGGCTTGCCGGAAGAAGAAATGTACACGGAATCACTGCCCACGGCAACATCGCGTATTTTCTTTTGCCGATACTGGCGGTATGCATCACGCAGCGCAACATAGGGGTCAATGGCGGACTCCTTGAAGTCTTCGTAATCTCCCAAGGTCAGCGAGGTGTTATTCACCTCCCGGCCGGCCTGCACAGCCACGCCGGCGCCGGCGTCGGACATGGCCAGGTAGGACAAGGGACTCAAGAAAAAATCACCGGCGAAGCCGACGGTGTCTCGCACGTTCGACGGCCCCAGAAAAGGCCAACAGATATAGACGCCTTCGCCAAGCCCGTACACGCCGATGGTTTGCCCCAGGTCTTCATCCTTGGCAGAGAGGCCGAATTCGTTTTTGGCCGGATCGGCCAACCCAGCAATCCCAAGGGTGGAATTGATAACAAAACGGGCGGTTTCCACCCCGCTATCCGCAACCTTCCCCTGCAAGAGATTATTGACGATCCGAACCGGGGCCAGGAGATTCTTCATAAAACTCCGCACACACATGCGGATATCTTCGGCGATAAAATAGGAATATCCCTGGGAGGCCGGCTTGAGCACCCAGAAATAGAGCTTGTCGTTGAAATGAAAAAAAACACGGTTCATCGGCTCCAGAGGATCCGAGACCAGACCGATATCCCGTTCTTCCCCGAAATCCGGCTCAGCGTCGGCCGTCGCCTCCTGTCCCAGAACCAGGGTGATGGATCCCAGCCAGATTGCCAGACAACAGAAACATACTCTGCGCAGTTGCAGCACGAAACCGTCACGATTTTTCATGGTCGTCCTCTGTAATCCAATTTGCAGGAGGCGGGGAACTCGTTATCGCCAAGTCCAAGCCGAACAGGACACGCAAGCAAGAATCTGCTAAAAAAAACACCCTTACTGTAATGTATGCCAGATGCGCCGTTTTTTTTAAAGAAATTAAAAAAACCAATCAGCACCCAGACGAGCCCCGCGGATCTTCAGACCTTCCCGAAAATATACTTGCTCACCAACTCCTCGAGATCAAGCGCGGATTCTGTTTCCGTAATAACCCCGCCATCAGTCAGCAACTCCTCCGAACCACCCGGGGAAATCTTGATATATTTATCCCCGATAATACCCTGGGTTTTAACGGAGGCAATTGCATCATCGCTGATCTTTACCCCGTCATTAATCTGGAGCTGTACCCTGGCCTGATCGTTTTCACCCAAGGAGATACTGTTCACCTTGCCCACATTGACCCCGGCCATTTCAATAATGGCTCCGCGCTTGAGACCGGAGACATTACCGAACGTCGCATAGACGGAATATGTCTTTTCCATGGAAAACACGGAAAATTCTCCCAGTTGCAGAGACATATACGCAAACGCCAGAAAGCCCGAAAGAACAAAGAGGCCGACAATCGCATCAAAATTTATCTTTCTCATACCCTGTATTCCATCTCCCTGCTTAAATAAACCTTCCCCATCGTGCTCTGCACAAAGGCCTGTATCTCTGGAAGCTCGCTCTGCTGAATGTCTTCGGGACTGGCAAAGGTGTTGAACTTGCCCTTATTGACCAGAATGACCTGATCAGCCAAATTGAAGATTTTAGGGATATCGTGACTGACTATGATTGACGTATATCCGAATTTCTTCTGGGTCTCCAGGAAAAGATTGTAGATCTCCAGGGACTTCTCCGGATCAAGACCGGTGGTCGGTTCATCAAAAAGCATTATCTCCGGCTGCAGCATCAACGCCCGGGCAAGCCCGACCCGTTTTCGCATGCCGCCGCTGAGCTGGGCCGGATATTTGTCCTCATGTCCGGTAAGACCCAGTTGCCCCAAGGTGGCAAGCACCCGCGCCCGGATCTCATCTTTTCCCAGTCGTGTCCGCTCTTCAAGCGGCAAGGCCACGTTGGCAAAAACACTCAGGGAGTCGAGGAGCGCCGACCCCTGAAAGAGAACGCCGAATTTTGTCCGGACTTCGTTCAGCGCCTTACCGCGCATCCTGGAGATATCCTGTCCGTCAACCAAAATCTGGCCGGAGTCGGGCCGCAGAAGACCCAGGATGAGCTTCATGGTCACGCTCTTTCCCTGCCCGCTCGGACCGGCGATGACCGTGGTCTTGCCGGAGTTGATCGTCAGATTCACCCGGTCGAGAATGGTCTGCTTGCCAAAGGCCTTTACAACATCTTTAAACTGGATAACCGCCTGACTCATAACAGTATCGCCGTAAGCAGATAATCCCAAATAAGAATCGCGATGGAAGAGAGAACCACAGCCTGCGTGGTTACCTTGCTCACGCCTTCGGCGCCAAACCCGGCCCCCCGGATAACGTGAACAAAATATCCCCTCCCCGCGCACACCCAGACGATTACCAGGGCAAAAACAAAGGATTTGATGATGCCCATATTTATATCCTGATTCACAACGCTCTGCTCCATCCCGGACCAATACGCGCCGGGATTGACCCCCAGCAGGCCGCAACCGGCAAGATACCCGCCGAATATGCCGACAACATTAAAAAACAGGGTAAGAATCGGAACAGAGATGATAGTGGCAAGGAACTTCGGCGTGATGAGATAGCGGAAAGGGTCGATGGCCATGCATTCCAAGGCGTCGAGCTGCTCGGTATTGCGCATGATCCCGATTTCGGCGCACATTGCCGACCCGGCGCGGCCGGTTACCATCAAGGCAGTCAAAACCGGGCCCAGTTCACGGATCAGGGAGAGGGAAACCGCCGATCCCAAAGCGCCTTCCGAACCAAACTTACGCAAGGTGTAATATCCCTGCAACCCGAGGACCATCCCGGTAAAGCCGGCGATAAAGAATATGACCCAAAAAGAATTAGCCCCGATCAAGCGAACTTGCCGGATCATGGCGGAAAATCGAAACGGCCTCTTAAAAATGCCGCCAAGACCAAAACCCAGAAAAGATCCCATGCGGCCAAGATCTCCCAGCAGCCAGATGGTAGTGCTTCCTATTTTTTCCAGGTAACGGATCATATCTTCCTCTTGCACGCGTTTGCACGGCAACCCGCTTCACCATTACGGTTGCATCAAACTCCATGCCTTGGCCGGTTCTTGGCTTGCACCATCTTACAAAATATTCATGTTACTCACGGGAGGCGGGCGATGTCAAGCAATTGCTCCTGGGGAAAACCGGAAATCGGCAACAACAGATTAAAAAAAAAGGGATTAGCTGTAATGGCTAATCCCTTTAATTTTCTTTTGGCGGAGTGGACGGGGCTCGAACCCGCGACCCCCGGCGTGACAGGCCGGTATTCTAACCAACTGAACTACCACTCCTCTTGTGGTGGGCGAAACAGGGATCGAACCTGTGACCCTCGG
>JAJZPC010000045.1 GCA_021811385.1 Deltaproteobacteria bacterium
TCCCTCGGCTACCGGCAACATTGTATCACCTGGGCCGGTACAGAGAAAAGACTAATCCCGGCCGACAAGCACTATTTCATCGGCTCCGCTCTTTTCGGCAAGGCGCACATGGATATGCTCATCGGCCTTGACCGGGATGTCCATTCCCACATAGTCGGGCTGGATCGGCAACTCCCGGCCGCCCCGGTCAACCAGGACAGCCAGTTGGATGCACTGCGGCCGGCCGATGTCCATCAAGGCATCCATGGCGGCTCGGATGGTGCGGCCGGTGAAGATGACATCGTCCACCAGAACCACCACCATCTCCTCCATGGGAAAGGTGATGCTGGTTTTTTTGACGATGGGGTTCTGGCTGGCCAGGCTCCAGTCGTCCCGGTAGAGGGTGATGTCCAGGGTGCCGGTGGGGAGCACGATTTTCTCCCGGTCCTGGATCAGCTTCTGGATCCGGTCGGCAAGAAAAACCCCGCCGGTATGGATGCCGATTATGGCCAGATTGGCAACGCCGTGGTTGTTTTCCACAATCTGCAAGGCGATCCGGTGCAATGACCGGTCGATGTCCTCTGCCGACATGATCCGTTTTTCCATCTTTTTTCCTCCAGGGTTAAGAGCCACACCTGCCGGGTTACGGCCAGAAAGAATCGATGCCCCGCGCCACCACCGTGTTGATCGCCTGAGGATACGCCTCGCATTCCGCGGCAAAAACCCGGGCCGCGATGTCATCGGGCGTATCGCTATCCTCAACGGGGACACAGTGCTGGACCACAATCGGCCCCTCGTCATACACCTCGTTGGCAAAATGGACCGTGCAGCCCGTCACCTTGACCCCGCGCGCCTTAACGGCCCGGTGCACCCGCATGCCGTACATCCCCGCCCCGCAAAAGGAAGGGATCAACGAGGGATGGATATTGAGCACCGCCCGCCGCAGATGGGGCGGAGGCTGGTAGAGTTTGAGATACCCGGCCAGCAGCACCAGCTCGATCCCATACTCCTGCAGGATGGTGTTGATGGCCTCATCGTCCTTGGCATGAAAGGCCGGATAGCCGTATTTTTTGGCCTTGGTCAGGCCAAGGGCGTCGGGCACGTTGGAGAGCACCACCTCGATGCTCCCCTGCATGGCGCCGGAGGCAATCCGCTCGTGAAAATTGTCCAGGGTCCGGCCGGAGCCGGAGAGCAATACCGCCATCTTCATTGGCGCCACCTACTTGAAATAGGGGTTGGCATCGACATCCACACTCTTCAACCAGTTGACGATGGCGGTGTCGTAGGCGCTGGTCAGGGCAAAGACCTTTACCGCCAAACGGAAGCGGGTCTTGAGGGTGGTGTTGCCGGTGGCCTTGATCTCAGCCAGCACCTGCGGGTAGTCGGCCGGATCGACGATCACGGTGACATCCTGAAAGTTCTTGGCGCTGGAGCGCAGCATGGTGGGGCCGCCGATGTCGATGTTCTCGATGGCCTCGCCCAGGGTACAGGCCGGATTGGCCACGGTTTTCTCAAAGGCGTAGAGGTTGACCGCCACCAGATCGATGGGTTGCAACCCATGCTCCTGCATCTGCTTGACATGGTCCGGATTGGTTTTCTGGGCGAGAATGCCGCCGTGCACCTTGGGGTGCAGGGTCTTGACCCGGCCGTCGAGCATCTCCGGAAAACCGGTGAATTCGGAAACATCCTTGACCTTGATGTTGTTGTCCCGCATCTTCTTGGCGGTGCCGCCGGTGGAGAGGATCTCGATCCCCAGCTGCTCGAGCTCGCGGGCAAACCCCTCGATCCCGGATTTATCGGTAAGACTGATCAATGCCCTTTCCATCTTTTTCATGCTTTTCTCCCTGAATGCCATCTCAAAATAACTGCCCTTCGACAGGCTCAGGGCGAACGGGCATTGCCTTAACGCATTGATATTCCGTTCGTGCCGAGCCTGTCGAAGCACCTGTTTGAAGCAAGTTTCAAGTTGCGATGAACCCGTCAACCTTGAACCGACACTGTAACGCAAAGAGGCAAAGACGCAAAGCAAACAGATGGGCAGGCGAAAAAAAGCCGCCCATGGTCCTTACTCCTCTTTTTTGGTAAACCTCCTGATCAACCGCCGGTCCCGCTTGCCCGGCCGCCCCGGCGGCGCAGCACCAACAACCCGCAAAAGCCGCCGGGTCTCCCTGGCCTCGGCGCGGGCAGCGATGCTTTCCGGGGTTTCTTCGTAGAGCAGCTGCGCTTCCGGCGCGCCCCGCCGCTGGGAGCTGAGAGCCAGGACCACGATGGAGAATTCTTCCTGTTCCTTCTGAATCCGCAGCCCATCGCCCACAGCCACCAACCGGGAGGGCTTTACCCGCAAGCCGCCCAACTGCACCTTGCCCCCGGCCACCGCCTGGGAGGCCTGGGCGCGGGTCTTGAAAAAACGGGCGGCCCACAGCCATTTGTCCAGCCGGACCTGCGTCTCTGTCATCGTTTAATCCGCCTCCCCCATTGTATTCAGCCTACCACAGCTCACATCCGTGGGCCAAGCCCCATCCATGGCCTGGCGTGCTCCTTATGCCCTCTGGCTGCCCAAAACGGCCATGTTATTTTTTGACAATGGCTTACCGCTTTCCGCAGACAAGCAAATGGTGTATATACTTCCCATCATGAAGCTCAATACCGTCGGCATAAAAGATATCAGGTATCCGGTGCGGGTGCGCGAAAAATCCGGAGGCATACAGCAGACCGTGGCCAGCATCAGCCTTCAGGTCAGCCTGCCGAGCCAGTACCGGGAATCCTGCGTCTCCACCTTCATCAAGGTTCTGAACACCTACCAGGACGAGATGAGCAACCGGATCTTCCGGAATCTGCTGGCCGAGGTGAAGGAAGAGTTGCGGGCGGAATCGGCCCATGTGGAGATGACCTTTCCCTATTTTCTGGAAAAAAAGGCGCCGGCCACCGGCACGCCCGGGCTCATGGAATACACCTGCCGGTTCACCGGCGGCATCGGCAAGGATGAGGATTTCATCCTCTCGGTCTGGGTGCCGGTGACCACTCTGTGCCCCTGCTCACGGGAGATCAGCGATTGCGGCGCCCACAACCAGCGAGGCGAGGTGAACCTCATTGTCAAGTACTCGGGATTTATCTGGATGGAAGAGCTCATCGCCATGGCCGAGGCGGGCGGTTCCTGTGAGGTGTATTCCCTGCTGAAAAGGCCGGATGAAAAGCACGTAACGGAAAAGGCTTACAACAACCCGATGTTCGTCGAAGACGCGGTGCGCAAGGTGGCGGAACAGGCCATGGCCCATCCGGCCATCACCTGGTTTTCCGTGAGCGTGGAGAGCTTTGAGTCCATCCACAAGCACAGTGCCTATGCCTATGTGGACAGCGACGAGATCCGCTGAAGTAACCGCTCGGCAGCACCACATCTGCGTTGTCATCGGCCTGCTCGTGTGCAATAGCACACTTCGCAGGCCTCTTCCGCGCATCTGCGGCACTGCCAATCGGTTACTCTTCCTTTTGGGTTACCGAAAAATTTGGCAGCCCTTATCTCAGGCCGCCAGCCGCACCAGATTACGGCCTGAGTGCTTGGCCGCATACAACGCCTTGTCCGCCCGGTTGATCAGCCCGTCCATGCTCTCCCCCGGCAGGCATCCGGCAATTCCGCAGCTGATGGTGACGCCAATCGGCAGCTCCTCCACCCGTTGCCGCAGCTTTTCCGCTATGGCCACCGCGTCCTGCGCCACAATGCCGGGGCAAAGCACCATGAACTCCTCGCCGCCCCACCGCCCCAGCATATCCGTTTCCCGAATCTGCTTTCCCACCGTGGCGGCCACCTCTTTTAAAACCTGATCGCCGATGGAGTGCCCGAGGCTGTCATTGATCTTCTTGAACTCGTCAAGATCAAAGAGGAGGATGGTCAGGGGGCTGCCATACCGGGCGGCGCGGGCCATCTCCTGGTGCAAGGACTCCTCGATTTTGCCGCGATTATAGATGCCGGTCAGGGTATCGGTGGTGGCAAGGCGGGTGAGCGCCTCTTCCATCTTTTTGCGTTCGGTAAGATCATGCAGGGTTTCAACGACCGCGACAAGTTCCTTGTTGTGGTTGTAGATAGGAACGGCGTCGCAGGACAGGTAACGGCGCGCCCCGCCCACCGCATCCAGCCATTCCTCGGCATGGATGCCCTCCTCCAGCAATTCGGATTTTTTTGCCGAGGCATACAGGGTGTCAAGATCGCGCCGGTCGGCGGAATCAATGACCAGATCGGCCAGACACGGCCGTTTTTCCCGATAAAAGGCCTGCCAGTGATGCGTTGTTCCCACCATCTGTTCCGCGGCAATGCCGGTGAGCATCTCGCAGGCCCGGTTCCAGTCGGTGACTCTGTGTTGCGGATCCAAAACAAAGATCGGCACTGCGGAATAGCGGATCAGTTTTTCCGTGAGCAGCTTCTGATCGCGCAACAGATCTTCCGCCTCTTTTCGCTGGCTGATGTCGCGGAATATCCCCCTGGTCGCCACCAGTTCGCCGTCCTTGAAATCGGTGCTGATCTTTCCTTCCACCGGAATGCGGCGTCCGTTCTTGGCGATAAAGACCACCTCGTAGGTATGCGAAATCTTGCCCGCGGCGATATCGCGAAACAGGGTGGCGCAATGCTCACGGCAATCAGGGGCGAGGATGTCGAACACGGAAAGGGACGCGACCTCGGCGTCATCATAGCCCAGGGTTTCCCGCCAGGCCCGGTTGACATAGAGGAATTTCCCGGACCGGTCGATGCTCTGGATCAGATCGTTGGCGCAATCCAGAAAGATCTGCGAAAAACGGCTCCCGGCAAGAAATGACATTTCCGCCCGCTGCCGCTGTACAGCGTCATTTTCCGAAAAGGCACATGCCCGGTCCGTCTCTTTGTCCGCCGCTGAATGCTGGAAATCTGTATTACCCAAAAAAACGCGCCCTCATCTCCGGGATTGCCCCATGGTCTTCTTTGCCGCGCATGCACATGCGGTAAATTGCCGCGCAATTATACAACTTTTAATTAAACCCTTAAACACTTTTTTCCTCCGGCGAGCGGCGCCCGGAATATCTTCAAAATGGAAACCATCCGGCATCGCCGGAAATTTACTGTTTCAACGACAGGGGATGGGAAAACTCAGGAAGATCTGCGGACGGACTGCTTCAAAAACACCGGGATGAAAAGGGCCGGGCGAATTCAGGCTCAAACTATTTCCACGATATTTCGGCCGTTGTCTTTTGCCCTATACAGGCCGTCATCCGCCCTGCCGACAAAAGCATCCACCGAATCGGGCGCCCTGAAACGGGTCACCCCGCAGCTGATGGTGATCGTTTTCACGGTTTCAAAGGTATGGCTTTCCACCAGCGCCCGCAGTTTCTCCGCCGTGGAAACCGCCTCCTTTTCCGTGGCCTCCGGGCAGAGCACCATGAACTCCTCGCCGCCCCACCGCCCGACCCAATCCGTGGTCCGGACATTTTCCCGGATGACGTCGGCCACGGCCTGCAACACCTGATCGCCAACCGCGTGGCCGTATGTATCGTTGATATTCTTAAAATAATCCAGGTCGAACATGATCAGGGAAAGCGGGGTATGATAGCGCCTGGCCCTGGCAATCTCCTGCTGCAGAAGCTCGTTGCACCGATGCCGATTGTACAGGCCGGTAAGGGAATCGGTGGTGGCGAGCCGCCCCAACTCTTCCTCCAGCTTTTTGCGCTCGCCGATATCCTGCAAGGTCTCGATGACCGCAACCAGCTCCTTGGCTCTGTTGTAGATCGGCACGGCGTCAAAGACGAGGTACCGCCGTTCTCCGCCGACATTGTCAAACCACCCCTCCGAACGCACCCCGTCATGCAGAAAGGTCGAGGTGGCGAATGCCTCGTAAAAACGGGGGAACGAATCATACGCCCCGTCAAGCACCAGATCGGCAAGGCAGGAACGTTTGCTGGGATAAAAAGCCCGCCAGTGATCGCTGGTGCCGACCACCCGCTGTGCCGTGATCCCGGTCATTTTCTCACAGGCCTTGTTCCAGTTGGTAACCACATGATTTTTGTCCAGCACAAAGATCGGCACCGCCGAGAACTTGATCATCTTTTCCGTGATGTTCTTTTGCTCCAGAAACTGCTCTTCAAGCCGTTTTCGCTTGGTGATATCCCGGAATATACCCCGCACCGCGACGGGAACGCCCTCCTCCATCTGGGTGGTGATATTTCCCTCAACAATTATGACCTTCCCGTTTTTAGCGACAAAAACCAGCTCATGCCCAATGATCTGCGAAATCCTGCTGGTCGAGCCGAACAACCCTGACGAACTTTCCTGGAAATCCTTATGCAGGATGTCGTGGATGCTCAGACTCCCGATTTCCGCTTCATTGTATCCCAAAGCAAGCTGCCAGGCACGGTTGACATAGAGAAATCGCCCTTTCAGGTCGAGAATCTGAATGAGATCGTTGGCGTTATCAAGAAAATCCTGCAGGCTCGCCTCGCTCCTCTTCAGCGCATCTTCCGCCAACCTCCGCTGGGTTATATCCATGGAAGATTCAATCATCTGCACAACCTTGCCGCTCTCGTCGAAGATCGGATAGCCATGCACTTCCATAACCCGCTGGGCGCCGTGCTGATTATAGTGGAGATGCTCCAGGATGACCGGCTTCCCGGTTTTTTTCACCTCGATCATGGGGCAAGGATGTTCGCCCCCCGAACATGGCGCCGCGCTTTTATGGGAAAGGGCATGGCAGGTGAGGTTTCCGCTGTCGTTGGTTCCCGCCGCCCGGTTGATGATTTTCACCCGGTAATCAGTGGCGTCGATCACATAAAAAGGGAATGGCAGCGCATCAAGCACCGCATACAGGAAGGCGTTCTGCCGAGCGATCTCTTGCCGCTCGCGCGTGCATTCTTGGGTTTTTTCGCGCATGGGTTTGTAGGAGAGGAAAAACCACAACGGCAAGACCAGGCAAAAAAGAAGAACACCGTCCAACAGGCCGGCGATGCTGGGAGGCAAATGAGGAAAAAAGGACAGAACCCGCATGATGCCGAGTTCTCCCAGGAAAATCATGCCAACGGCAACGATAAACCTCCAAACCGCGGGCTTTCCCTCGGTCGGATTTCGTGAAACCACTTCCATTTTTTCAGCCACGGACTTACCCAAGTCTTTTCCTCGCGCCTAAAAACGATGATGCTTTCACCCCTTGGAGATTTCCGGCAAACAAGCTCCTGCTCTTTTCCATCCTACACGTTTCTTAAGGCATGAAGATTGGGTCAAGCACCCATTTCCCAGCGGAATTATCCCCTGCCGGAGCCGAGCCCCTCCCAAAGGAGATTGCACAGATGCATAATCTGCAAACAGGTGTCAGACCAGGAGCCACTGTTATCGATAACGTGATCCGCGAGGCGCGCCTTGTGCGCTAAGTCCATCTGTGCCCCGATCGATTGTCTGGCCTCAGCCTCGCTGACCCCATCACGGAGCATGAGTCTGCGCAGACAGGTTGCTTCATCGGCATACGCCACCACAACCTGCGAAAAATCATGCTCCCAGCGCGCCTCATAGAGAAGGGGCACCTCGACCACGAACCGCTTTGAAGTCCGGGTATCGGAAGGCTGGCCCATCTCTCGCTCGATGCAGCCGGTTATTTCGTTTCGCACCAGGGGATGGAGAAGGGCGTTGAGTTCATGGCGGAATTCGTGATCCTCAAAAAGGATCTTGCGCAACAGGGGGCGGTCAAGGTGCTGGTCCGGCAAAAAGAATCGCTCGCCAAACGCGGTGCGTACGGCCAGCCAGCCGGTAGCCCCCGGCTCAAGGAGCTGACGGCAAATGGCATCGGCACTGAGCCCGTTGGCCCCGCCGATTTCACAGAGATAGGCCGCCACGGAACTCTTGCCCGACCCCATGCCGCCGGTAACGGCAATCACCGATCTTCCCGCCTGCTGGACCACTGTCGCCCCCTCACAAAGACCTAACTACCATCCACCTGCCGCAACAACTCAAGTGTATACAGCATATCCGGCCAGAGCGGCGCGGTAAACCGCAAATTCTCCCCGGTCCGGGGATGCGAGAAGGACAAGGTGTGCGCGTGCAGGCATTGGCGGGTTATGCCCAGCTCCGGATAACGGGAATTTTTCCGGCCATAGACCGGATCACCGGCCACGGGGTGAGACAGGGCGGCCATGTGCACCCGGATCTGATGGGTGCGCCCGGTTTCCAGCCCAAGCTCCAGAAGGGCAAACCCCTGGGCAAAGCGCTCCAGCACCCGCCAGTTGGTCACGGCCTCGCGGCCATCTTCCCGGACCGCCATTTTTTTACGATGCACGGGATGACGGCCAATGGGCAGCTCAACCCTGCCGGCTTGGCCGATCGGCTTGCCGTCGACAAGGGCCTGATAGATCTTTTTCACCTCGCGCCGCTTGAACTGGTCGGCCAGGGCCTGATGGGCAAAATCCGTCTTGGCGACCACCATGACCCCGGAGGTGTCTTTATCGAGCCGATGGACGATTCCGGGCCGCAAGTCCCCGTTTATCCCGGACAGCTCGCCGCAATGGTGGAGAACCCCATGCACCAGGGTTGCCGTGCTGTGGCCGGAGCCTGGATGCACGACAACACCCGGGGGCTTGGCAACCACGATGAGATCATCGTCCTCATGCAGGGTGACAAAGGCGACCGGCTCGCCGATCAGCTCTGAGGCGGAAGAAATTTCGGGAGGGATGGCAAGGGAAAGGTTGTCCCCGGCCTGAAGAAGATACTTGGCCTTCCGGACAATCCCGTTCACCAAAACCGTTTCGGCCCGGATGAGCTGCTGAATCCGTGAACGCGTCAACCCCTCACCCTCGAGCCGGCTCGCCAGATAGAGATCAAGACGCTGCCCTGCTCTGTCAACGACAAAAAGACGATTTTGGCTCATAGGTTCACGGGACGAAAAAAGTGTGGATCCGTCATGAAAAAGAATGCGGCGCTCCCAAAGAAAACGCCTGTGCTACCGGATGATAGCACAGGCGAAAATTTACAGCTACATGGCACAGCTGAACAGAGGATCAGGAAAAAATCTGCTCGATGTTCTTCTCCACCTGGGTTTCGGTTTCCTTGGCTTCGTTGGCAAGGGCAATCTCTTTGACAAGAAGGCTTTTGGCGGTGTCCATCATCTTGCGTTCGCCAAAAGAAAGATCCTTGTCCACCCGCAAGAGAAAAAGATCGCGAAGCACCTGGGCAATTTCGTAAACAGAACCGGTCTTGATTTTTTCCATATATTCCCGATACCGCTGATTCCACGGCTGGGAAACGATTTCCACATCCTTCTCATTCAGGATATCGTAGATTTTGCTCACATCCTTGGGGCTGATGATACTTCTCAACCCCACATTCTTGCAACTGGTCGTCGGAATCATGATAACCATGCTTGAATCAAGAATCTTCATCACATAAAAGGATTGCTGCTTGTCCCCGACCTGCCGCTGCTCGATGGATTCTATCTTGCCAACGCCATGGGCCGGATATACTGCCATATCACCAACGTTAAACACACGTGCCTCCCTTTCGTCAATTATGGAACACCCTGTTCCTTTTTCTACAAGGAAGCACTCCAATACCGACGAAGAAATGAAGATTAGGGGGCACTATACCACAGATCACAGGATTATCAAATCAAACTTAAAAAAACATGATATTACAACACATTAGGCAACGCTCATTCCGCATTGATCCGGTTCATGGCAACGGAAAGCCCTTCTTCCATGACCAGGCGAACCCCGGTCTCAATCCGGTTGAGTTCTTCAAGCACCATGGACGCTTCCTCCTGCCCGAAACGGGAAAGCACAAAATCACTCACCCGCTCCGCGTTCAGCGGACGCCCAATGCCGACCCGCACCCGTACGAAGTCATTGGTGCCGAGATGCTCGATCAGGGAACGGATCCCGTTATGGCCGCCTGCCCCCCGCTTTGTCATGATTTTGGTGCGCCCCAGGGGAAGATCAAGATCGTCGTGGATCACGATGATCTTGTCGGGCTCAACCTGATAAAAATCGGCAATCGCCCTTACCGCCGTGCCGCTTCTGTTCATAAAGGTCTGCGGCTTGACAAACAGGACGGGATACCCCCAGGAGAGATCCTTTGCCGTTTCCGCCTGCCATTTTGTGCCCTTGAAGGCAAATCGGTACTTCTCCGCCAGATAATCAAGAAAAATAAAGCCGATATTATGCCGGGTAGCGACATACTCTTTGCCGGGATTTCCCAAACCGACCACGACGTACACGATATTTCCCTCTCTGCCGTCAAACTATTCGGACAGCGGTTCCCGGCCCTGCCTGAGCGGAAAAAAGAAAAGCCGAAAAAAGGAAGCTCCTTTCTTCGGCTTTCACCACGCTGTATTGGAAAAACGTATTCCGGACGATTACTCTGCAGCGCCGGAAACAGAAACACACACAGCATCCGCGGCCGTGACGAGACTCACTCCCGCGGAAAGGCCCAGATCCTTGCAGGTCAGGGCATCGCCCCGATCCAAGGGAGCAACATCAACCTCTATGACATCGGGGATATCAAGCAATTTGCCCGACACCGTGACCTTGTTCTTGAGGATGGTCATGTCGCCGCCCATGTCAACGCCCTTGGCCTTGCCGACATACTTGAGGGGCACCTGGAACACCATGGGCTTATCCAGGGAAACCTCGTAGAAATCGGCATGCAGAACGTTGTCCTGTATCGGATCCGTTTGAATCTCACGGGTAATAACGTGGCGCACCGATTTCTTGCCGTCCTCATCGATCTCCAGATTGATGAAGGCATTTTTTCTATGGATCGAGAGCAACCCCTTGGTAAGATCCTTGGTGTTGCATTCCAGGGCAACAGGAGCCCCCAGCGGACCATAAATAACAGCAGGGGTATTCCCCGCTCTGCGCATCGTCCTTGCCGCACCTTTGCCAACAGTTTTCCGGACCCGCGCCGTCATATCGATTTGTAACATTGAACTGACCTCCTCATGTACCGATTCTCATAACAAAAAACCAGCAACGGCCACAATGCAGTGGCCTCCGGTTGTATAGATATCTCTGTCTTACTCACTACACGAATAATGAACTGACAGAATCCTCACTATGAATTCGCCTTACCGCTTCGCCCAACAGCTTGCAAACGGAAAGCACCTTGATTTTCTTGCAATTCCGGGCAGCCTCGCTGAGGGGAATGCTGTCGGTGATGATCAGGGTTTTAATCTTGGATTTTTCCAGCCGCTCAATGGCCGGACCGGAAAGAACCCCGTGGGAACAACAGGCATACACATCCCTGGCGCCCGCGTCGATGAGGGCATCGGCCCCGGCGCACAGGGTGCCGGCGGTATCGACCATGTCGTCCAACAGGATCGCGGTCTTTCCGGAAACGTCACCGATGACGTTCATTGCCTTGCATTCGTTGGCCCGCTCCCGACGCTTATCGACAATCGCCAGGCTGGCATTGAGACGTTTGGCGAATGCCCGGGTCCGCTCAACCCCGCCCGCGTCCGGAGAAACCATGACCACGTCGTTGTTCAATTTCTGCGAGATGTAATCAAGCAGAACAGGGGCGGCAAAGAGGTTGTCCACCGGGATGTTGAAAAAGCCCTGAATCTGTCCGGCATGGAGATCCATGGTCAGAACCCGGCGCACTCCGACCACCATCATCATCTCGGCCACGACCTTGGCGGTGATGGGCACCCGAGGGGCAACCTTGCGGTCCTGCCGGGCATAGCCGTAGTAGGGGAGAACCGCGGTGATCCGCCGGGCAGAGGCGCGCCGCATGGCATCGACCATGATAACCAGCTCCATGAGATGATCATTCACGGGCGGGCAGGTCGGCTGGATGATAAACACATCGCGGCCGCGAACGTTTTCGCCGATCTCGACAAAGATCTCCCCGTCGCTGAACCGGCGGACTTCCGCCTTGGACAGGGGCACCCCGAGATAGTTGCAAATATCCCCAGCCAGGGCTGGGTTGGCGTTGCCGGCAAAGACCTTCATATCTTTCATGCTGTTGCCTGAAGTTCGGGTTATCGTATTTCCGCCGCTTCGAATCGCCTCAACCGGCAGCGCGCCAAAGGAGAAAAATGGCTGGGGCGGCAGGATTCGAACCTGCGAGTGCAAGAGTCAAAGTCTTGTGTCTTACCGCTTGACGACGCCCCAACGCCTTAACGCTTTGTCTGTGTGTTCAGTGGTCGTGCAAGAAAGACATTCCGACCGAAACGCTCTGTAAATCGAGCAACGCTCTTGCGCGCTTGCGCTTCGCTCTCAAAAAGACCAAACACTGTGGGGCCGCTGCCGGACATCAGCGCCCCGTGGGCGCCATCAGCCAGAAGCTCGTCTTTGATGCGGCCGAGCTCCGGATATTTCCCGATGGTCACGGCCTCTAAATCGTTATATAAAGGAAGATTCCCCGGCCCGGCACATGCATCGTTACCATGCACGAAGTCGCGGCCTAAGATATATGGATTGCCACCCGTTGTCAATGTAAAATTCTCATACACCCACTTGGTGGACACGGCAAATCCGGGGTTTACCAGAACGATCCAGCCGGGAGGAGAAAGAGCCTCGGCATGGATCTCGTCGCCGATCCCGGTGGCCCAGGCAACGACGCAGTCATCCACAAAGAAAGGCACGTCGGCGCCCAACGGCCGGGCCAGATCAATAAGCTGTTCCGAAGAAAACGGCAAATTGTAGAGGGTGTTCAGCCCCCGCAACACGGCGGCGGCGTCGCTGCTCCCGCCCCCCAGCCCGGCGGCAACCGGCACTTTTTTCTCAAGCACGACATGCACGCCCCCGCCTCTGCCCAGGGCGGCAAAAAAAGCTTTCGCGGCCCGATGGACAAGATTGCCTTCGCCCGTGGGCAGGTCGCTTCCCGGACATTCCACCGAGATGCCGGAATCCCGCCTGACAAGATGCAAACGATCGGCCAGGGTGATCTTGAGCATCCTGGTTTCCAGGTCGTGAAACCCATCCGCCCGCTTGCCCTTGATGGCAAGATAGAGGTTTATTTTTGCCGGAGCCTCGCAGACAAGCTCCATTGCGCTCTTATTTTCCATCTTCGGCAACTGCCCGGCCCCTGTGCTCCGTTATCATAAAAAAAAGATCGCCTGATTTCGGCGGATTGAAAACCAGGCGATCGAACTTATTTCAAATGCGTGGAGAAAGTCAGCTGTTGGCTTTCACATACCGCAGTTTTAAATCGGCAAGCACATGGCCGAGAAGCTCCTCTTCCTTGTCGGTCAAATTCCCCTTGGTCCTGTCCTTGAGCAACTGCAGGGTGTCAATGGTATGTTTGGCCAAAACAAGATCCCTGCCGGTCTGTCCGGTTTCCGGATCCTGAAGATCGCCCAGATGAAAAAGAGCCGAGGTATTCAACGACATGATCAGGGTGGTGAAGGTAACCTCCGGCAGAACGCAATTACCGCCCTGCCGGACATATCCCTCCGGGCAGCATCCTTTCTCTTTTTTCTCGTTTTCAGTCACGGGCTGTCTCCACTGGGCAGAAGGAGAAAACCAAGCCGTTACGCGGTCACCAGTTCAGGCAACTCAAGAACCATGGCGGCATGGATGTTCGGCAAGGAACGAACCTTGTCAAGCAATGCTTGGGGAACCAGACCATCGGTGTTGAGCAGGATCACGTTGAGATTCTTGTCCCCTTCCCGCTGCTTGCCGACGGTCATCCTGGCGATATTCACCCCTTCGCTGCCGAGGGTGGTGCCGAGCAGACCGATCACCCCGGGCACATCGTTGTTCTGCACAAAAAGCATGGGCCCGGCGGGCAAGGCTTCCATGCGGAAGCCGTTGAGGCGCACCAGACGCGGCTCGTTCTTGCCAAACACCGTACCGGCCAGGACGTTTTCGCCCTCGGTGGTTTTCACCCGGATATTCACCAGATTGAGGAAATCATCGCTCTTGCTGGTCTTGGCCTCAACCACCCGGATGCCGCGCTCCTGGGCAATGATCGGCGCGTTGACGTAATTGACCGCGTCTTTCAGGATCGGGGTGAACAACCCTTTGAGAAAGGCAACGGTGATCGGGCTGGTGATCATCTCGGAGAGATCGCCGCAGTACTCGATGGTGACTTCCTCAACCCCGCCCTTGGCGATCTGCATGTGGAAGGAACCCAGCATCTCGGCCAGGGTGATGTACGGGCCGACCTGGGAAAGAACCTCGGCGCTCACGGAAGGCACGTTGACCGCGTTGGTGATGGTGCCGCGAAGCAGATAGGCGGCAACCTGTTCGGCGATGGCCACGGCGACATTCTCCTGGGCCTCCGCCGTGGAAGCGCCCAGATGCGGGGTGCAGATGAAATTATCCAGGCTCAGCAGCTTGCAGTTTTCCTTGGTGGTGGGCTCCACCTCGAAGACATCCAGGCCTGCCCCGCGGATCTCTCCGTTTTTAAGAGCCTCGTACAAGGCCTCCTCATCCACCACGCCGCCACGGGCGCAATCGAGGAAAACGCACTCTTTCTTCATCATCTTGAACTGATTGGTGGAGAGCAGATGCTTGGTCTCCTTGGTGAGCGGCACATGCACGGAGATAAAATCCGCCCGCTTGCACAGCTCATCCAGGCTCACCAGCTCCACGCCGATCTTCTCGACCAGCTCCTTGGGCATATGGGGATCAAAGGCGATGACCTTCATCTTCAAACCCTGGGCCCGCTCGGCAAAGATGCTGCCGATCCGGCCGATGCCGACGATGCCCACGGTTTTGCCGGTTACTTCCCGGCCGCCGAATTTCTTCTTCTCCCACTTGCCGTCTTTCATGGAGGCCGTGGCCTGGGGGATGTTTCGGGTCAGCGACATCATCATGGCGATGGCGTGTTCCGCCGCGGTGGTGGCATTGCCGTCCGGTGCGTTCATGACGATGATCCCCTTCTTGCTTGCCGCGGGGATATTGACGTTATCAAGGCCGATACCGGCGCGACCGACAACCTTCAGCTTCTCGGCCGCTTCGATGATCTCCTCGGTAACCTTGGAGGCGCTGCGGATAACCAGGCCGTCGTACTCGGGGATTACGGCTTTAAGCTCCTCCGGGGAAAGGCCTGTTTTCACATCAACCTCAAGCCCGGCATCCTCGAGAATCTGAACACCAATGGGCGACAGGTTGTCACTGATCAGAACTTTCATTGTTTCTCCTTTGTATATGGAAAGCGGCCAAAGTCTTTTGCAAACCTTGGCAAATGGATAGAGCGCGGATAGTACAGACTCGAAAAACCAAAAAATACCCCGGATTCCCGGCACCTAAAATGCCGAATATTATGTGATCAGGGAAGTTTGTCAAGAATAAAACAAGAGCGACAGCCCCGTCTTGCCGCGCTTCTCCTACTCTTTGAAGCAGGCGGAAAAATCCGCCGGCCCCTCGTCATCGTCCCCATCAGGGTCTTCTTCCCGCAACCCCCTGTAATGCCGGGCCGTGGCGCAAGCCTCCCTGAGCACCGCGTATTTGCGGGCAAAAAGCTTATCGGGAAAGTCCGGCCGGTTCAGGTACGTCACCATGTTGTCCATGATCTCCGTTACCATGCGCTCCACCAGCGCGGCCCGTTCGGTGTCGGCCACAAAGGTTCTCTCCTTGGTGACCGAGAACGTTACCGACCCTCCGAGGGCCTCACGGATCTCCGCCTGCAAATCCGGATCATCCTCTGCCACCCGGGCGAAGAAACCTTCATCAACCGGAATCTTTGCCTCGCAAACAATCTTGATCAGCCAACGGTCTCCGGCCATCGTTTTTGACTGGTCATGGACGGTCAGGGTCATATTATTTTCAAGTCTGCGTTGCTCGATCATCTCCATCAATAAAACTCCTCGGTAGCTGTCAGCCTAGGGAAAAACCCCTGTCTGGATATTTGCATATGCACACAACAAGGCTTGCCCTCTTTCCTGAAAACGGGTATATAACATATCTTTTCACAAAGGGGACAACTCCTTTATCATAAATCCGGAATCAGCGCCGGGAAATGCCCAGAATACGACAGCGGCACACAGTCCCGGCTTTCCTTTCCTGCATGGCAACTCGATGGAACAGACCATGGGTATCGAGATCTACAACACCAAAACCGGCCGAAAATCCCCCTTTATTCCCCTGGAAGAGGGCAAGGTCAAACTCTATGTCTGCGGCATCACCGCCTATGACTACTGTCATATAGGCCATGCCAGGTCGGCCCTGGTTTTCGACATGATCGTCCGTTATCTCCGCCACCGGGGCTACGATGTCACCTTTGTCCGCAACTTCACCGACATCGACGACAAGATCATCAAGCGGGCCCAGGAACAGAACACCACCTGCGAGGAGCTTTCCAGCCGCTTCATCGCCATGTTCCACGAAGACATGGCTTCTCTCAACGTTCTCCCCCCCACCATCGAGCCGAAAGCCACGGAACATGTGACGGAGATCATCGAGCTGATCGAAGATCTCATCCGCAAGGGACTCGCCTACCAGGTGGACACCGATGTCTACTTCCGGGTAACCGGGTTCGGCGGCTACGGCTCCCTTTCCGGCCGCAACCTGGAAGATATGCAGGCAGGCGCCCGCATCTCGGTGAACGAGAAAAAAGAACATCCCATGGATTTCGCCCTCTGGAAAGGAAGCAAACCCGGGGAACCCACCTGGGAAAGCCCTTGGGGCCCAGGCCGTCCCGGTTGGCACATCGAATGCTCGGCCATGAGCCGCAAATACTTGGGCGACTCCCTCGATATCCACGGCGGCGGCAAGGATCTCGTCTTCCCCCACCATGAAAACGAGATGGCCCAAAGCGAAGGCGTCACCGGGGAAGAGTTCGTCAAGTACTGGGTCCACCACGGCTTTGTCACGATCAAGGACGAAAAGATGTCCAAGTCGCTGGGCAACTTCCTCACCATCCGCGAGGTGCTCGACAGGTTCGCCCCGGAGGCCCTGCGGCTGTTCATCTTTTCCACCCACTACCGCAACCCGCTGGACTATTCGGAAGCAGCCATGCTTGATGCGGTGGCAGGGCTCAACCGGCTGTATAGCTGCCTGGCCGAGATCGAGCAGCTGCCCGCCGGCGGCAACGATCAGGCAGCCTCCGCCGTCTCCAAGGCGGACCGCGAGAAGATCGAAACCCTGGCCGAGCGGTTCCTCAAGGCCATGGACAACGACTTCAACTCAGCCCAGGCCCTGGGCCATCTCTTCGAGGGGGTGAAGCTCCTCAACAAGATCCGCCAGCATCTGCCCGGCAAACCGGCCGGCCTCGACCTGCAACTGCTCAAAAACGGCGCCAGGACCATCAGGGAAATGGCCAACACCCTGGGGCTGCTCAGCAAAGAGCCGGTGCAATACATGCGCAAAGAGCAGGAGAAGATCCTCAAGACCCTCGCCATTACCCAGGAGGAGATCGAAAAGGGCATCGCCGACAGAACCGCTGCCCGTGAGGCAAAAAACTGGGCTCGGGCCGACGAGATCCGCGACCGGCTTTTGGCCCAGGGCATCGAACTGAAGGATGGCCCCACCGGAACCTCCTGGCAGGTCAAACTCCCGTAATCACCATGCAGTTGCCGTCATTCCGGCGAAGGCTTTTACAAAAGGCGCATATATCTCTTTGATTCAGTAGTGCGTTCTGGACTATAATGGGTGAAACACCTTTTTGCCTGTTTCCCTCGGTTTGCGTCTGGAGGTCCGCCATGAAACGAGAGCCTGCGGTTGCCCATCAGTTTTACCCCGGAGACCCCGCCACCCTCCGACACACCCTCGAACGCCTCATTCCTGCCACAATAACCAAACAAAAAGCCCTGGCCGTTGTTTCGCCCCATGCCGGCTATATTTACTCCGGCTCCGTAGCCGGAGAAACCTTCGCTGCGGTGGAGATTCCCCAGGACATCGTGGTGATGGGCCCCAATCATCACGGCTATGGCGCCCCGGTATCCCTGATGAGCAAAGGCGCCTGGAACATGCCCCTGGGCGAGGTGAAGATCAACACCGTCCTTGCCCAAAACCTCCTTGCCCAGACAGACTTGATCGAAGCGGACACCCTGGCCCACCGGTTTGAACATTCCCTGGAGGTGCAGGTGCCGTTTTTGCAGTATTTCCGGCCGGACATGACCCTGACCCCCATGGTGATCTCCCACCTCTCCTTCAAGACCTGCCAGGCAGTGGGCGAGGCGCTCGCCAATGCGATCCGACAATACAACAAGCCGGTCCTCATCGTGGCCAGTTCGGACATGACCCATTACGAATCACGGGAGACCGCCACGGCAAAGGATTTCCTGGCCATCCGACAGCTCGAGGCCCTTGACCCGGAAGGGTTGTACAACACGGTGCTGGGCAAGGGCATCACCATGTGCGGGATCATGCCCGCCACCATCGCCCTCGTCGCCGCCCTCCGGCTGGGAGCGACCCAAGCCAGGCTCGTCCGCTACACCGACTCCGGCGAGGCCAGCGGCGACACCAATCAGGTGGTCGGGTACGCAGGCGTGGTGATTTCCTGAAAAACCCAGGAACAGGCCACAATTCTGCTTGACATAATCGCCCTGTTCCTCTATTTTTCGACGGTTCTTTGCCCGGCACATATTGGGGGATCGTCTAATGGTAGGACTGCAGACTCTGACTCTGCCTATCGGGGTTCGAATCCCTGTCCCCCAGCCAAGATATACCAAGGGTTTCCATGAATCATGGAAACCCTTTTTTTATTCTGGTTGCGCCTGGGTTGCAGATGGTTGCAACAAAACGGTAACCGCGCACGTAAAATAAGAAAATTTTGCACATAAACGCGGAAAAATTCGAACCCAACACCTCGCCGCGACAGAAGATCAACTCGCCCCGCCTGCCGATTTCCGTTTCTGCCTAAGGCTTTCCCGCAATCTCTGGGTATGCCCCCAGGGGACTCCGCATTCTTCAAAGATATCCTCCCACCCGGAAAGACCGGCGCAGGTTTCCTCAAGCAAGCGGCGACACCTTTGAGCCGACAAGCCGAACCGCCGCCCCTCATGCAGGATATCCTCGCGGGAAAAGGGGCCGTCCGTGCCGTTGATCTGCAGGATATGGCGCTCCTGATAAATATTGGGGGTGATGTCGTATCCCGGCGACAGTTCCCAGCCTTTGTCCGTGTGGAGCATGGAAAAATTCTGCAGATGATCGTCCGTATTTTGGAGCAGGACATTGATCACCATCCACCGGAAGAGGCTGTCCAGATCCACCTCCGGCCGCCGGGAAATGCGCCGGACAACATCCGCCATGGCCGAATACGACGAGAGGTACGGATTTTCCTCGCCGGTCATGGTGCGCATGCTTACAATGGCATTGCGGCCGCCTGGTGCTGTAACATCAAACCGTTTTACGAGCAGAATCTCCCTATCCCCTACGACAAGGCGCCTCAACTCAGGGATGTCGAGCCCGGCATTCCGCGCCAAAAGCATGCCCGCGTGCTCCAGGGAAACCCAAAGAGAGGGGGAGAGATCCCGGATGCTGGAGAATTTGGCGAGCCAGAGGTGATTGTCCATGCGCACCAGCACCTTGGGCCGTGCTCCCCCGGCGGAACTGCCGCAGGCGAGCAGATGCTTCAATGCCTTGTTCTCCGCGTCGATGTTCCCTTCAAAAACCGCAGCCTCTTGAATCGCCATGCTGACCCGGCTGAAGTCGATACTGTGGTCTTCACTCCGAACCTTTGAGGGGTGCTTTTCCGCATAGAGCAAGCGACCCAGGCCGGACCCCTTCATGGCGGCCAGCAGATGCGCCGCGGTGAATCGGAATTTATCAAGACCTGCTCGTTTCGCGAGGATGGTCCGGCCCCAGGCATCGGGCAGGGAGTCTTCAAAAACAGCATGAACCCCGGATTCCCCCCGGTGGGCATCAAAAGTTTCAGGAAGAAGCGGGAGATGAATCGGGTCGAGCGGATAGGCGTTGTGCCGCAGGAGGTAGGCGTCGTCGTACTTGAAAAACCCTTCTTTTTTGTCCGTAGAGGAGAGGTTGCGCGACAAAAGCCGCCCCACATACACGACATCGCCGTCAGGCATGACAGCGGAAACGTGCAGGGATATCGCGTCAGTGCTTTTCATGACCGGACCCGCTTTTTCAGGATCCTTTCTTCAAGATCGTGTTTGCGGTCGTATTCGGCAAACGGGTCAACCGGTTCGACAAGCAGGTTTTTCCATGCTTCCGCAAGGCCAAGGGCCTCGGCCACCGCGAGCCAGGAGCCGATCTTCACCTTCTCGCTCCCGCGCTCTATTGCCCGCATGGTGTCAACGGAAATGGCGCATCGGGTCGCCAAAGTCAGCAGCTTGATTTTCAGCTCGATTCGCCGCTTGCGATACAGGAGTCCGAGTTGATGGAAAAATTCTTCGTTTACCATGTCGCCACCTTTTTTATTTAAGGTAGCATATTTCCAATATTAAGCCATATATTTCCATATACGGTTGACCAAAACCAACCATACATATGAAAAATATCAGAGGCCTTCCCCATTACCATTCTCACGCAAGACGCCCCCCTTCGCTTGCAATGCATTACGGAAAGGCCCAGAGCTGCCGGGAGTCCGGCAATCGCGGTGTCTGTGTATCGGGTGGGAAGAGTCGGAAAACGAAGATCCCGCCTGGGCGCAGGCGGTTATCTGCGCACCAGGGCATCGGGCAGGATAGCCTTGCGGACGAGCCAGTTCTTTTCCTGCTTTTGCAGGGAAAACGTCACCCGATGGGTTTCGTCAAAAAAGTCCGGCTGGTTGTAGTTGGCAATCACATGAACCAGACCGCTGACCTCTCCCCTGCCCTCGCTCGGGATCTCGACCGTTATTTCCTCAAGGACCACATGCAGATTGGCCTGGCGGGAGCGGTACAGGATAAGGTAGTGGGTGACCAGCCCAGGCTCCAGAACCTCATGGTAGTTGCGCTCAGGCACCGTAACCTCGCAGGCCGGGGCAATAAAATCCTTCACCGGCCTCATCTTGAGGGCGATCATCACCGGGGTCTCCTCCCCATCCTTGGAAAGCGAAACCGCAATGGCGGTGAACTTGCGCTTGATCACCTGCTGGTCGCTGAAGTAGAACAGGATCCAGCCGATGACTCCGGCCAGCAGTACGATAAGGGCTATGATGATTTTTTTATTCATGATTCAGTCCTCAGCCTTGGCCGCTTTTCACAAGTAGCCTGCCCCCCTTTTTCTTCTCGGAAAACTGTTACAGAAACACCTTGTAATCGGCGTTCAACGCCTTGCCCAGCCTCTTGGCCAACTCCTTGCCGATGGTGCGCTTGCCGGTTTCCATCTCGGAGATGTGACGCTGGGGAATACCGGTCAATTCGGCTAATTGCCGTTGCGTGAGGTTTTCACGATAACGGTAAGCGCGGATGGCGACTTGCTCTTTCCCAACATATTCGGGAAACACCTCGGCGATGGTGTAAGTCCGCTCATCCCCGGCCTCGACCGCTTGGACATACTCCTTAATCCTTGGCGCATTGCTGCGATGGACACGCAAGCGCAGGGTTATCATGTCTTCGTCAATATGGGGCTTTTTCGTGGCTACCGGCATATATCACCTCTACAAATCGAATTTCACCTTTGCTTTCCCGCCACACTGCTACATAGGTAGGCTTGCCCTTTTTCAGGTGGCAATGATGCTCGCAATCGGACAGTTTGGAGTAATTTGGCCAGTCGCCCCGCACGGGTCCGGCTGCCTCGATCTCACGCACCAACTGGTACAAAATTTCTTGTACCTTGACGGGGAGCTTGTCTTTTTGCTTTCTGGCCCTGCCTGTAAACTCAACTGTCCACTTCATTATATATACCAATTATTAGTATCAGACAAGAGGGCTATCCATTCTTCGCCATTTGAATGGTGACGATAAAGTCTTTCTCCTTGAAGACCGCGCCGAACAACCTGGAGCTTGGGTTCAAACGCAACCTTACCTGCCTAACGCGTGCCTGGATTCAGTATGCATAGCGCACCGGCAACTGCCAAACATTTTTTCTGGATTTCGACGAAAATCAGGACTACAGAATTTGACTCTGCTCCGGTTTACAGAGCGGTGCAGCGGAAGGAAGGACGATGAGCCAAGTTTGTCCTCGGCAGGAGAATAGGTTTGACCCGGTTTTTACCGACCAAACTCACTTTTTAAGATCTGATCCCGACAGTTCCTCAATATACTGAATCGTGATCGCCCACGTTTACCGGGATGATCTCCTGTTCCTGAATCAGCAACTCAAGGGTGATTCGATAGGCAAGATTGATTGAAACCGAATGCAAACCCGAGAGCCGCCCGGACAACTGATGCAGGCGGAGTGAAGGATGGAACGGATTGGCCTCCAGCAGTTGCAGTGTTTTCAGATACTGTTTTTCCAGATCGGGATGACATTTCAGAAATCGCAGGGCACGTTTTTCATACTGCTCGGTAAAAACCAGCGACCAACTCATCCTTGAGCAGCCTTCAGACGGGCCAGATGGTCTTCGGCGCTTTCCTTGACAAAACGCCCTTCGGCGATGTCTGCGCGGGTCTGCGCAAGGGCGGCTTCCAACTCGCACTCCCTCAGGTAATGGTAATGCTCCATATCCATCACCACGAATCGATCCTTGCCCCGAACAGAAATGACTGCTTCCTGGCGATGGGCAAGTACGGCCTCAATGGCGGAAACGCCTTTTATTTTCAGATCATTGGCAGAGAGATTCGACATGCCTTGCCTCCTCAGTATTCTCAATAGCACTTTCAATCACACTATTAATAGCAATATAGGCAATATTGTTTCTGCTGTAAAGCCATTTTCATTGGAGCGTTCCGGCGAAACTCATTTTTCAAGACCTGACCCGGCAGCTTTCCAAAGGAGGAGGGAAAGGAGGTGGATGAAGAAAAAGACGGAAGCCTTTCTCGCATTGCGAAGATAGTTAAGGAGTTAAGTGCGCCCCCTTGGCTTTCTCTTATTTTCTGGTTTATTTGTTTGGAGAACTATACAATTGATAAAATGCGTGTTTTTGTAATTCATCCCTAATCTCAACCCAACATTGGTTTGTTCTCTCAATAGATCGTTTCACTTTATCACTGCGCAATTCACTATATTCTTGCCTGGAAATATTTATTCTAAATAATCTCACGAATTGGCTATGTATTATCTTTAATTCATCGTCAACCAACCTATTATCTATTTCAACTTTTCTATTATTTGACAAGTATTCTTTAATAATATCAAAAACTTGCGCACATCGTATTTTTGTTGGCAAATAATGCGTTTTGTCAATCATTGACCCTATACATTCAACCGGTGACATTGTTAAATAAAAGATATATACAGATATGTGTAAAATAGTAAACAAATCATAGTTATCTTTAAATGAATCAAAAAAATACAATTCTGGTGATCTTTTAGGGTCATCTATATATGATGCGATTATGTCTGCTGTTCTGCACGCAGCAAATGCATCTGCATCCATCTCTAACGCCTTATAATAATAAAGAAAATTATTATTATCAAATTCATTTTCAGTTATTTTTAATTTTTTCACCCCACAGCTATCGCGTAGCCATCTTATGTGTCCATTGTACAAATGACCAAACTCATGAAATATTATATAGATGATAGAAATCATAGACATGGCAGCAACTACATCCCTACGAATAGAACTTTTTGGGCCATCATACATAAAAAGTTTTCTCTCATCATTGAATACTGGCTCAATTATCTTGTCGATATATTTTTCACCAGAATTATCAATTCTAGAAAGGACATCTGGATGCTGCATCAACTTACTAAATGTTTTAAACAGATTTACAACAGACCCTTTATTTAAACAGATAAAATCATTTCCAGATGTCGAAAACGCACATCCATTCAACTCAAAGTCATCAGCAAATAGAAAATTAAATTTTTCTATTTTTTTTCGATTGAACCCTTCGCACAACTCATCATTGAAAGCATGAACTAATTTTTGTATATATACAA
>JAJZPC010000046.1 GCA_021811385.1 Deltaproteobacteria bacterium
TGCTTGACGGGCTTACCTGGAAATTTTAGTTATTTTTTTCGGGCAAACAAAAAGGGCCAGCCTGAAGTTCCAGGCTGGCCCTTTTTGTTTGAACCTTGAAAATGGTGGAGGCGGCGGGAGTTGAACCCGCGTCCGAAAATACTCCCCTCCCGATATCTACATGCTTAGTTCTGTTTGGCTGCTTATCGTGCCTCACCCCCTCCAGAACAAGAGGCTTTCGGCACTATCCTACTGAATTTCGCCATCGGCGCGGCAGGCGCGCACCGTAGGCTATCCCGCTAGTCGACGTTCTTTCCGGCCGCGCAGGAGTAGGCCGGAAGACCGGTAGCATTTAAGCTGCTACAGCGTAAGAATAGTCGTCTGCGACTATATTTTGCTCTACCTATTTTACGAGGTTGGTAGAAACCTCGGCATGCAACCTGAGCTTACATATCCCCGTCGAACCCGTTTCGCCCCCATGTTTGAATTAATATTGATAGTTGACACTGATCTCTTCGTCAAAAATTCACCAAAAGCAAGTGCTTCGACAGGCTGCACGAACGGAAATTCTATGCATTACGACGAGATCCGTTCGCCCTGAGCCTGTCGAAGGGCTCTTTTTTACTAGCTCACAACACGAACAAGCTATCGATACTGCTGCACGGCCCGCTCCACTTCGCGGTCCGTTTGTTTCTTCTTGAGCGATTCCCGCTTGTCGTAGAGCTTCTTGCCCTTGGCCAGACCGATAACGACCTTGGCCTTGCCCCGCTCGTTGAAATATATCTTGAGGGGAATCAGAGAATACCCTCTTTCCTGGGTCTTGCCAATGAGCTTGAGGATCTCCCGCTTCTTGAGCAGCAACTTGCGCTCCCGCAGAGGATCCGGCGCATCGTAGGTGGCGTGGCTGTACGGCGAGATATGCACATGCAGGAGAAAGATCTCTTCGCTCTTGATCCTGGCATAGCCGTCGCGCAGGTTGGCCTTGCCGGCCCGGAGAGACTTCACCTCCGAGCCCAACAACTGCAAGCCTGCCTCGATCTCCGACTCGATGGTATAATCGTGATAGGCCTTTTTATTGGTGCAAACAACCTTCCCAGCCACATGTTCACCCGCGGGCCCATGCCCGCAAAACTTCAAGAAAAAAACCCTTGCTCCAGGGGAACAAGGGGATCGAGCCAACACTATAATACATCCTGCCCAAAAAAGCCAGGGGCCAGGCTAATCCGCCCCGGTTACGCGCAACGCTTCCTCCGGGGTGGTGATCCCGCTTTTCACCTTGCGCCAAGCATCCTCCTTGAGCGTGGTCATGCCTTCCTCGATCGCGGTCTGCCGGATCTCGGTTTCCGAGCTCCCGCCACTGATCTGCTTGCGGATCCTGTCGCTCATCTCGAAGATCTCGAAGATCCCGCTCCGGCCAAGGTAGCCGGTAGCCCGGCATTGCTGACACCCTTTGCCCCGCCGCAGCTCGATCTCCCCTTCTTCCGTCACCGGCAAGCCGAAGCCGCGCAACTCGTCGGCGGACATCCGGTAGGTTTCGCTGCAATGGGGGCAGATCCGCCGCACCAGACGCTGGGCCATGGCCCCCAGCAGGGTCGAGCCGATCATGAAGGGCTGCACCCCCAGATCGAGCAACCGGCTGATGGAGGCAACGGCATCGTTGGTGTGGAGGGTGGAAAAAACCAGATGCCCGGTGAGCGCCGCCTGCACGGCATTCACCGCGGTGTCCAGATCGCGGATCTCGCCGATCATGATGATGTCCGGATCCTGGCGCAGGATATTGCGCAGAATGGTGGAAAAGGTCACATCCAGCAACGGCTGCACCGGAATCTGGTTGAACTCCTCATGCACCATTTCCACCGGATCTTCCACGGTGACCACGTTCTTCTCCGGGGTGGCGATCTGCTTGAGAGTCGAATAGAGGGTGGTGGACTTGCCGCTGCCCGTTGGCCCGGTGACGAGAAAAATGCCATGCGGCGCGGACATAAAGCTCTTATACACCTGGAGATCACGCGCTGAAAAGCCGATCTTGTCCACATCCTGAAACAGGATATCCGGGTCCAGGATTCGCAGCACCGCCTTTTCACCAAAGGCCACCGGCACGGTGGAAACCCGGATCTCCGCCTCCTGGCCGCCGCGATCCACCTTGATCCGGCCATCCTGGGGCCGCCTTTTTTCGGCAATATCCAGACGGGCAAGGGATTTGATCCGGGAAACCACCGCGGCATGGACCACCTTGGGCAGCTTGTAGATGGTGTGCAGCACCCCGTCGATGCGCAACCGGACCAGGCTCTGCTCCCGCTTGGGCTCGATATGGATATCGCTGGCCCGCTGCTCAAAGGCGTAGTTGAACATATGATCCACCGCCGAGGTCACATGCTGGTCCGAGGAGGCCGCCTCCTCGGTGGACGAGATGCGCACATACTGCTCGAGATTGCCCAAGTCCACCAAGGGCCGTGCCAGATGGCTTTCCGCCGCGGTGATGGAGGACTGGAAGCCGAAGAACTCGGCCAGGGTCTTGCGGATGTCGCTCTTGGTGGCCAGATAGGGCTTGACCGAGAGCTGATTGGCCCGCTCGATCTCGGCCAGAACCGTTTTGTTGTCCGGATTGCAGATGGCAACCTCAAGCACTCCGTTGGCTATGGAAAACGGCAGCAGCAGATGCCTGAAAGCAAAGGTACGGGGGATGGTCTTGGTGACCGTCTTCAAATCCAACTCAAGGGGGTCGAGCTTTTTAAAGGGCAGCCCCAGATCTTTGGCCACCGCCCGGAAAATCAGCTCCTCGGTGAGCAGCTGCCCTTTTTTCCCGGGCAGCTCCAGGTTCAGCGAGACGATGATATCAACAAAGCTCAGACTTTCATCCCGCTCCCTGCCGGTATCGGTCTTACGCCGGGCGCTGTGCTGCCGCAAGAGAAGCTGGCGCTGCTGACTTTTTTTGTCACATATCAAGCGCGCCTGATCGCTGCCAACAAGACCGCCACGGCTTAACAACCCCAATATATAGTCTTCATTATCCAATGGATGCAAGACCTGATGCCTATCCGAGGCCTTGGCAACTTTCAATTGAGGAGTCATCGTTTGGCCGTCTATTTCTTTTGTTTTCATTGCATCGTTGGCTTGAAATTTGCATACAAAATAAGTTCAAAAGACATAGGCTACCATACAAAAGAATGGGCGCCTTTTGTTGATATTTTATATTTTAATTAAAAAACTTAAAAAAATCCTAGAAATCAGGCGCGGGAACAAACAAGAACTCTTTCCCCTAAACAGGCCGCCGACGAAATTTTTATGGTATGATATAATAATAACGGTCTTTGACAGGAAGTTATCGTTCTCGATAATATCCTGTGTTGTATTTTCTAAAATGCAGTGACAGCACCTTTACCCAAGGCTTGGCTGGTTATTTTAGTTACCCCATTAGCTAATAGATCCAGAGAAAAAACACTATCCGCTCCACCCAAATTAGCTCGACTCGAGGTTCACCATGAAGAAATGCATCCGGGCCATATTACTGTTTCTCTTTGTCGGCGCACTTCCTGTCAACCCCTGCCAGGGCGCGAGCGTTAACGCTCCCCCGCCCCCGTTACACGGTCACGACCACATTATCTATCGCGGCAAGGTGCTTCGCCTTGAACCCACCGCCATTTACGTGGAAATTCTTGGTCCAGCGTGTGCGGGGCGGCGTCAATTCAAAAGAGACAGCTGGACAGGACAAGGGGCGCATTCTGTCGGGAGCAAGATCGATTTCATCCTCTCTGGTGACTGCACGAATACCAATACGGTGTTAACCGTTGAAGCAGGAGGAAAATCCGATGTGCGATTTTAAAAAAATTCTTCTAACCGCTGCCTTTCTTCTCTGCGCGCCCCCCGAACTGTTTGCCGCAAACGCCGACTATAACGCGGAACCCCCATTTCTTCCCGCCCCGGTCTCACCAAACATCCTCATGACTGTCGACGTCAGCGGCAGCATGAGCTGGTCAGCATACAACCCGACCGCAAGCAGAACGGGATGGTGTGGCGATGCCGCTGGCTGTGGCTGGACTTTCTCGGGAACCGAAGAAGGCAACTGGATCCCCGATAAAAAATATGAACAGAGCGGCGGGATTTGGCAAGAAACTACTGATGCGGCCCAAGCTTGCCCAAAAAGATGGAGCGACATAGATTCTGATAAAACCTATACCGGAGCCTGTCTTAATTTTCATTTTATGAGCAGAATCGACCTGCTGCGCTGGGCCATGGTGGGCGGAAGACCTAATGCCTGCATTGACGGAGAATACACCAGCACGGATTGCGACGCCAGCATCCAGTGTGCCGCTCCGGCGACGGACTGCGTGATCCATACCATCTACGACGATAAAACCAAAGTTCCCATAAGCAGGATACAGGAGGCGGTTATCCCGGAGTTCAGCACAGCAACAGTAAAACCGCGGTTTGGACTACTGTTTTACAGTGATTCCATAAAATCCCAAAAAGTCTACGTGGGAGATTACCCTGAAGGAAACAACGCGGACGCGACCCGCCCCTATACCTATTTTACAAGATATCTTAACGCCCGGCCAGTGTCGGGTGGTACCGGCACGGCTGCGGCCATGTGGGAATCGTATGATTATTTCAAGCAGTCCGACGACCATGGCTTTACCAATGATTTTGACATGGCCGGCACCAGCACCAAGTATCGAGACCCACTGTATGTCTGTGATTACGCGAAAGATAACTGCGGCCTCGTTCCCTGCGCAAAGAATTTTGTTATTCTGGCCACGGACGGCCAATGGAATCTCGACACATCGTTTAACGGCACTTGCAGCATTGACACCGGCTTTACCATCAACTCTGCCGACCCTGTTGTGCCTGCCTACAAAATGCATCACGATGTCCTGCGCTCCGTAACCAGCACCTCCGGCACGACATATAATAAAAAAGTAGATGCGGTCTATGGCCTCGGGCTTTTCATGGCCCCAACCGGCACCGGCACACTTTCCCTTAAGAATACAGCAATGTATGGAGGGTACGATGTCGCCGCAGGTGGCGACTGGCCAGGCAGCCTTACCGGCTATCCGCAAGGCACATGCACCATGGATGATTGCGGCGCAGGGAAAGGCAGCGGCTGCACCGCCTTACCCGCAACCACGGCCCCACCCGCTGTAGCACCAGACTGGGATAAAGACCAGAACGGTGTCCCCGACACCTTTGTCAATGCCACGGATGGCGAGGTATTACGGAGCTCACTCATGACCATCCTGAGTGACATTCTGCAAAGAACCGCAGCTGGTTCCTCGATTTCTGTATTGTCTGAGCGGGCCACGGCAGGATCGGTTATCCACCAGGCCCTGTTTTTCCCGACAAAAACATTAACCGATGCCACCACCAGCTACTCGCTTGACTGGAGCGGCACCCTCAATGCATATTGGTTTTTCAATTCAAAAACGGTCAACAACATCCGGGAAGACAACGCTAATGCCCTTTTCCTTGACACCTTTGACGACAATGTCCTCGATTTTCTCATCGACTCTTCCGGTAGCCTGAGCATCGACTATTATCCCACCGATAACTTTGGCGGCCTGAAAACCCCAAAACTCGGCACCTATACGCTGGTGGATCAGATCCACAAGGTCTTTGAGTCAGGCGAAAAATTGCGGGCCAGGGCTGCTTCGGACCGCGTTATTTATGGAGTAAATGAGTCCGGCACCTTAACCTCATTTACGGCGGCGAACTCCGCCAGCTTCGACTCCCTGCTTGATCCGTCGGCCGTAGGAACCGATTTCAATGCCTGCCTCGGAAACACTGTTACAACCCGGTCGCAAAACATCATCAACTATCTCCGCGGCACGGCGGACTCCTTTATCACCAACGGCGGCACGGGGAACTGCCGGAACAGACAGGTGAATAATGCCGGCGACAAATGGAAACTCGGCGATATTATTCATTCTTCTCCAACAGTCATAGCCCACGCCAATTATTCCATGATTTATGTGTCCTCAAACGATGGCATGCTCCACGCCATTCAGGCCGGTGACATCCGCAAGGATGGCCTCTCCGCCAATCAGCAGGTCCGGCTCTGTGAAAAGGCCACCGGGGATTGCTTCAACGCCCCGAATACCGCAACCAGCAACGATATCGGCAAGGAGGCCTGGGCCTTTATTCCTAAAAACGCCATGCCATATCTTAAATATATTGCCGACCCGAACTACAAACATATCTATACGGTTGATTTGGCCCCCTACCATATCAAGCATGGCTCCAAAGAAATCATAATCGGCGGCATGCGTTTTGGCGGAGGGACACAGGCGGTTCTTCCTCCCGGGTGCACCGATGTTGCCACCTGCAACCTGGGCCTTTCCTCCTATTTTGCCTTGGATGTCACGGACCCGGCAAACCCGATTTTCTTGTGGGAATTTTCCGACCCGGGCCTCGGGTTCAGCTACAGTGGTCCGGCTTATATCACCAGGGATAACGACCATTATGTGATGTTCGGCAGTGGCCCGACAAACTACAGAGGCGAAGTTGCCGGCAAGGATCTGCGCCTGTTCGTCCTGAAAGTTGACAGTGACTTCAAGATAATTGACACATTCAAAATCGCCGGAACAAATACAACCGGCTACGCAACTGATGCGTCCCTGTCCAGCTACAACAACGGCTTTACCGGTCGAATGTTCACCAATGGGCTGGATTGGGATAACGACAACAATACGGATCTTGTTTTTTTCGGGGTGAATCAACAAACCGGAACTGTTTGGTCTGGCAATGTGCTCTCGGTTGGGCCAAAAACCACAACGGACTCTTCCGGGACAACCTACACCGAGCCGACAGATAAAAATCATGGCAACACCGGCGCAGTCACATGGAGCCTCGGCACGGTATTGCAATCCGCCCAAGAGCCGGTGACAGCCAAGGTTGTCACCGGGGAATGCTTTGGGAGCCCCATGGTATATTTTGGCACCGGGCGGTGGTTTTTCAAGGACGACGAACCAGGACAAAATGTCAATGACATTGAGTCACTAAGCGGGATATCAATTAAAGATTGCCTCGAAGAGCTGCAACATGGCAATAACTGTAACATAAATTATTCACACTCGAGCACGGATGTCTGCACGCACATCGAAGACGACCAGATGGGCTGGAGGATTGATGATCTGGAACCAAAGGGGGGATTTTATTATAAAGAGAGGACAATCACCGATCCCACCGTTTCCGATTACAACATCGTCTTTTTCACCACCACGCAACCGTCTTCCAATGCCTGTGATTTTGGTGGCAGATCAAGACTGTGGGCAGTAAATTGCAAGTCTGGCCATAATATCTGGACAGGATGTCCCGGCACCAACTATCTGGTGGATGTCCCTCCCGGCTCCTTGCTGCTGCAACTCAGTGGCGGGAATATTGAGGATGCGGGCATGACCCAATCAAAATTTACAGAAGAAGGCAACAAGGCCACGGGCTGGATGACAGGCATACCTCCGGAATCCTCCACCCCGTTTGTCCCGTTTGGCTCCCTCCTTAACGGCGAGTTAATCTTATGGATCGAACGTTAAATTCGGATCGCGGCTTTACCCTTGTCGAACTGATGATAGTTGTCGCGGTTATCGGGATCCTGATGACAATCGCGATGAGCAACTACAGGCAGACCTCCCGCGTCAGTTCGATCAACCGCGATTTGAATGCCATTACCTCTTTTTTGCAGGAGAAACGGCTTGAAGCATTTTCTCAAAAAACGCAGATCACGGTGACAGCTACCGCGAACAGCCTCTCCACCCCGGCACACAAAACCATTTTTATGGAGAACGCCTTCATTGCTCCTGCCAACTTTGTTGTCAATGTTCGAGGCTTATACTCAACGACAGGGACATTGCGCTTGGCAGACATGAGCGCAGGTTCTCCAAACAACTGTGTCACGGTCGTCATATCCCGCGTACGGATAGGCACATGGAATGGAGTCGATTGCATTGAAAACTGAAGAAGGCTTTTCCCTTATTGAGGCGCTTGTCGCCATGCTGATTTTGTCTGTCATCCTGCTCGGTGCCCTGCAAGGCCTCATGGTGTCTTACAGAACAAGCTCCACGAATACCTTGCGGAATGAAGCGATCAGTATGGCAGAGGAAACGGCCAACGCACTCCGCAATACCCCATATGCCAATCTGGTGGACGGCACGACAACAAATATCGTTTTACGACAGGTGGCAAATGCATCCGTTCCATTTACGGTAACGCAAGTAGTGGCCGATTCGGTCGCCAGCGTGGCAAAATCCGCACAGATTACCGTTACCTGGCCTTATCAAGGACAAACCATTACACACACGACAACAATAATTGTGGGCAACTCATGAAAGAGCGGGGTTTTTCCGTCATAGAACTGATTATAGCCATGTTCATCGTGTCCGTGCTACTTGTCCTGACCGCATTGAGCTTTGATCGTATCTTGTTCGGCGTCAGATCCGAAAGCCACTCCGCACAAAGTGGAATCGAAAGATTGGTGGGCCTCCAATTATTCCGGCTTGACCTGGAGCACCTTGGCTTTGGCATTGCCAGGGACACGACCGATTCCCCTGTAGTATGGACTGAGGGCGCAGGCCCGGCAAACAGGCTTCTTACTCTGCGCTCGACGCTGAACAATAGCAACCCAGCCACAATAGGCTGGTTTCTTTACGACTGCACAGCGGGCGGCTCATACGCTGCCCGTCAAGTTGCCACCGGAGGCACAGGACTCACCAATACCATCGTTGTCTTGGACCAAAACAGGGCTTTTGTCGAGAACAACAACCGTACAACGGGAAACTGCCCGGCAGGCATACAGGTTCTCACCGGCTATCCCTATGATGGAACTGTTGCCAATGGCTGTGGAGCAAGTGCCCAGTTTTGCAACCAGACGATTTACAGCCTCAGTGCCACGCAAAATTTGAGCACATGCGCCCCTGGCACAAAAAATCTGCTCCGCGCCGTCGGCGCTGGCAATGGCAATCCTGTCCTGAACTGTGTGGCCGATTTCAAGGTCCGCTTTGATCTTGACTCCGATGAAAACGGCTCTGTCGAAACAGACAATGCCACCGCACTCCCTGCAACAACCGCAGATGTTATCGATCAGGTAAGAAATGTCGATGTATATATCCTCATGCAGGTCGGACTTCGGCGCATCGAGGCCAGCGGGACAGATAGAGCACTCTTTAGCGGCACCACCACCCTCGATGGGGTTGCCTTTGACACTGCCGGCATTCCGGATTTCAACAACTATCAATGGAAAACCCTGAAAATTTCAGGAAAACCTATGAGTTGGCAATGAAACTATACCGCTTGAATGAAAAAGGCGTCGCCTTGGTAACAACCCTGCTCCTTGGCTTCATTGCCATAGGCCTGGTGGCGATTGCCTATTTTCTCGGCATCCGGGCCACCATGATGTCCGGCTTGGGAAAAAGGTATATCAGTGAACTCGATACGGCTAAGGGAACCTCCCAATATATCATGGCGGCCCTGCGGGCATCCAGCCTGACTTGCAACGGCGGGGCCCCATGCGTCGCAGACCCAAACTGTGCGGGTGCCGCGTCTAATATCGACATTCACCCTAACGTCTGCGCATCCCTGGGGAAAATAGGATGTGCCAACATTGCCGCCTGTTATCTCAGCTCCACCGTTTCAGGAACTGACACCATGACCTCTGTCAATGTTCGCTCCAACAATCCCAATACGGGCGAACAAGCTGTCGTGGATTTTGTCTACAAATTATCTCCGTAGACACACAGTTCCACCACATACAACTTGAGACCATCACTTGTGACACAAGTCGGCTGTGGATGACAAATACTGTCAACTGCTAAGGTGACAAGCTTCCCTTCACTCGCAAAAATGCCCCATAATCCTCGGTTGTTAGCCGAGGACTGAATCTTCTGCACAGCACGCGCCAAGGTGGCATAATTCATGCTAAACAAAGTAGCAAAGAATTCTGTCTGCACCTTTTTGTAGGCTACAAATCCACAACAACCCCATACAGAAAAAAACAACGGAGGAGAACACACCATGAAGACAAACCAAAAAGGCTTTACACTCGTTGAGTTGATGATCGTAGTGGCGATCATTGGTATTTTGGCGGCCATCGCCATACCGCAGTTCGCAGCGTATCGTATCCGCGGCTTCAACACGGCCGCGCTCAGTGACACCAAAAATCTGTCCACCGCTGAGGCTGCTTTCTCCACGGACTGGCAACGATTCGGCGTTTCAGGTTCAATTGCTGCAGCCCTTGCCGGTGGCGGTGCTGGTGCGTTGATAACCGGTGGTGACGCTGTGACAGATGACGGGATCATGGCTAATGACGCAGCCGGCGTTAACAGATCAGTCCCCCTCGGCGTCAGCAACAATGTTTCCTTGGTTGCCACCACCGATGCAACGTGGACGAGCTATGTCGCTCTTGGCAAACACGTGCAGGGAGACACCTTCTATGCTGTCGACAGCGACGTCGCCGTCACTTATCAGGAAGTTCTTCCTGCTAATGTGGGTGTAACTCTGGCTGCTGGCGATGAACCTGCCTCAGTTGCTAGCCAGGATGACCTTCTTACTGCAGTTAATGGTCCTGGCGGTACTGCATGGATCGCTAAGTAATCAGCCCAATTACCCAACATTAAACCTGATAAAAAAAGGTGCCGGAGTCTTTCCGTCACCTTTTTTCATCAGCTATCCGCAAGAATTGAACCAGAATGAATTCTGTTATTTTTTTTGAGAATATTTATAAAACCTACGCTAAACAACTTGGAGAAGTCACCAAAATAGCGCTTACCAATATCTCTTTTTCCCTCAGGCCAGGAGAAACTATGGGCTTGATCGGCGCCAACGGCGCCGGCAAGTCCACCTGCATCAAATTACTCATGGACTTTATCCGCCCGGATAAGGGTACCATCTCGATTTTTGGCAACTCTCCAAGAATGCATGAAATCCGAAAAAGAATCGGCTTTCTTCCTGAGACTGCCAACTTTCCCTCGAATCTGACCGTCCTGGACATGCTACGTTTCACTGGCCATGCAAGCAATCTGGCGCGCAAAGATATTCACGCCGCCTCCGAAAAGTGGCTCCGGCGCCTTGACCTGTGGGATGACCGGAAGAGACCGCTACGCAATTACTCCAAGGGCATGCAGCAGCGAGCCAATTTTGCCATCGCCTTGCTGGGTGAACCCGAATTGCTCATCCTAGACGAGCCCATGAGTGGCCTGGACCCCATTGGCCGGGCCGACATCCTCTCGCTCATTACCGATTTAAAAAGGCAGGGAAGGTCCATCCTTTTCTGTTCGCATATTCTGGAGGATGTGGATCGTCTGGTCGACCGCGTTCTCGTCCTGCACAAAGGGGCGAAACTCTTTGAGGGCCAACCCAACATCTTAGCGGAAGAGCAGGGCTGTCCCAGCTTTGTTGAGGGATATCTCCACCTTGTCAAAGAGGAACAACAATGACCGGCGCTCTGAAACGCATAGCCGCCATCGCCCGCCTCGTCGTCATCGATGGCCTACGCCGCCATGCGCTCCTGGGCCTCATCCTCCTTTCCGTAGCGGCCCAGGCAGGAGCGCTCCTGTTCTTTGACTTCATCCCCCGGGACATCGGCCGTGCCTCCAGTGACTTCATCCTCTCGCTGGCCTGGCTTTCGGGCTTTATCTTTCTTTTTTTCCACGGGGTGCAGGTCATTGCCCTGGATGAGGAAAGAAAGGTCATCTATTCCCTGCTGGCGCGGCCTATCTCGCGGGGTGAATATGTCCTCGGCATCTTTACCGGCCTTGCCGGACTTCTTCTAATCCTGAACCTGCTCCTGGGCGGACTGGGCTTTGGCGCTTTGCTGATCATCAAGCAACTGGTGCTGCCGGTGTACTTCAGCCAGTTCAATATGCTGTCGTACCTGCTGGCCTGGTTGGGTCTTGTTGCCATGGAGCTGATGCTGCTTTCCGTTATTCTTCTATTTTCCGGCCTGGTGCGCGGCAGCTTTCCGGTGCTGCTCATCTCCCTTTCCTTTTATGCCATCTGTTCCGGTCTGCCGGTGGTGCGGGAAAGCGTAAGTCAGCAGGCGGCAAGAAGCGAAGGGTTAACCGGCCTAAAGACCATGCTTCTATGGATGACCGCGATTTTCCCGAATTTCGACCGGCTGGACTTCAAGAATATGATTGCCTCGTCGGACCCGCTACCGGATCTATCGCTCATGCTGGTCAACTTCGGACTGACCATCTCCTACATTGGTCTTTTTCTCTGGCTTGCCTGCCTCGTGTACCAACGCCGGGATCTGCAATGAGCGCCAGATCGCTCTTCTTTTTTCTTCTGCTCTTCTCCTATGGGGCGCTCTTCTCTCTCCAGGAGGCCCGGTTTTCCGAAGGCAACCAGCAACTCGCTCATCCATTGCCCCCGGTAATCCAGAAAATCGCCCTCGGCTACCTCCACCAACTGGGCGGGGAAATGCAGTTTATCAAGGCCAGCGTTTTTTATGGCGGAGTCAAACCAGGCCGCGATCCTCTAGAATATGCCGAGCCCCTCGCCCAACACTTTACCGCCGCCGCTTCGCTACATCCGCAGTTCATCGACACCTATTTTCTCTGCCAGGCAATTTTGCCCTATGTCAACAACGACTACGCCCGGGACACAAACACCGTGCTTGCCCAAGGAATGGTCGCTCTGCCGGATAACTTTGTGCTGCCTTTTTTTGCCGGGTTCAACCATTTTTACCACCTTGACGAACCCCTGGAAGCAGCACGGCTCTTTCATCTTGCCGCAGCAAGGCCCAATGGTCCCCCCATTCTGGAGCACCTTGCCAACATCCTCTCGGCCGAGGGCGGGAATATTTATGCCGCGCTCATAGGGTTGCGGGGCATGTATGCTTCAGAAAAAGATGAGCAGGTCAAGATGCGGTATGCAGAGGAAATTGCTGCGTTTGAAAAGGCGGTTACGGTTCTTAACGCTATACAGCGTCACAAAAAAATAAAAGGAACGCCCCCCGCCGCCTTAAACGATCTTGTCCCGGAGTATCTGCCAGCGATCCCCGATGTTGGGCCAATTTTCATGCTTGAATGGAAGCCCCCCCGTCTCCAGGTTGTTCGCATTACAAAGATGAAAACTCTCCGCCGATAAGGCCTCCGTGCCATGCAGGGCGACTCAAGAAGTATTTCCCCCGCCTTTCTAACTCCTTTGCTGCCCCACCGTTCCCAAACCTTTTTTCCTCTGGTATAGTGACCGCGAACCCAGAAAAAGGCGACATCAAGAATCCCCTTCCATCCCATTCTCAAGCCAATGACAACTTCGAGCAAAACCATCCAAATAAAAGAAATTACCGACGGACAGCCAATCCACGACTTTTTCCTGGTCCGGGAGATGAGCCGGGGTGAGACCAAGGCCGGCAAGCCCTACCTGAGCCTGGTCCTGATGGACGCCAGCGGGGAGATCTCCGGGCGGGTGTGGGAGAATGCCGAGCAGCTCATGGGCGAGTGCCCGGCCGGGGCCATTGTTTTGGTTACCGGGCAGGCCCAGGCGTACAAGGGCATCCTCCAGCTCCGGATCGACTCCCTCAGCCGGGTTGCGGAGAGCGAGGTGGACCTGGCCCTGTTTGTCCCATCCACCAAGGGCAACGTCAGCCAGATGGCCAAGGAGCTGGTCAAGCTGGCCGGCAGCGTGGAGAACCCTTTTTTGAAGGAGCTGCTCCTTTCCCTGTTCGGGGAGCGCAAGCTCATGGCCGCCATGAAAAAAGCGCCCGCAGCCAAGGCGATGCACCATGCCTATGTGGGCGGCTTGCTGGAACACACCCTGGGTGTGGCGCGGCTGGCGGACAGCGTCAGCGGACTGTACCCCGGGCTGGACCGCTCCCTGCTCCTGGCCGGGGCGCTTTTGCACGACATCGGCAAGCTCAAGGAGTTCAGCTTCGACTCCTTCCCCTTCGAGTACTCGGACCGGGGCCGGTTGGTGGGCCACATGGTGCTGGGGATCGAGATGATTCAGGAAAAAATCAATACTATCTCCGGGTTTCCGGAGGAGCTGGGGGATCGGCTCAAGCACCTGATCCTCAGTCATCACGGCCGGTATGAGTTCGGTTCGCCCTCCCTGCCCATGATGCAGGAGGCGTTTGCCCTGAACTTTTTGGACGACTTGGACGCCAAGATCAACTACCTGGATCGCTTGGCCGGGCAGGCAAAGGGGGATGGGTATCAGTGGACGGAGTTCCAGCGCAATCTGGAGCGGTTCCTCTTTGTCAAGGGGCATCGGGGCGATGATGGCTCTGCCCCCTTGGACCAGGGGCAGGACAACGGGGTGGACCCGCGCCAGCGCACGCTGTTCGGCCTGTAAACCCGGGTCTGCCACGCCACACAAGAAAGGGGCATCTCTCAGCGAGATGCCCCTTTCTTGTGTCAACCGTTCAGACTGAGCGTGGCGGAAGCCAACAACCGCGGTTCGACAGGCTCACCGCGAACGGAACAGATCAATCATGCCCGTGGCCCTTGCGGTGCTTCTTCTGCCCCAGATGACGGCCATTATCGTGGTGGTCATCTTCATGAACAACCACCACTTTTTTCGTATCATCAGAGGCGGCAACCGCAGCGCCCGCAGCGCCGCCTAACCCGGCCCCGACAATGGCGCCGGTCTTGCCGCCCACTGCCGAGCCAACCGCGGCGCCGGCCGCGCCACCGATGGCCCCGCCAAGTACGGCCTTGCCATCAATGCCCTCGGCCAATGCCGGGGTAGAAATGCTGGAAATCACGCAAAACGCCAAAATTCCCACTCGCTTCATCATAATTCGATCCCATCAAGAAGATTACACGAAATCGCTTGCGCGAACAGGCGGCAAGCGGACTCAATCACGCATCGATATACCAGTTTCGCACTTCGCCGTAAATCGTTTAGCTACTTCATGCACCACTCATAGGCATTCTGGAACATCCGCAGCCAGGGCGAGACCTCAAGCTGCTTCATCTCCTCGGGCAGCCAGTGGCATTGCCAGGGCAGAAAGGCTCGCTCCGGGTGGGGCATCATGGCCAGATGACGGCCATCGGGCGAGCAGAGGCCGGTGAGGCCGCCGGGCGAGCCGTTGGGGTTCAGGGGGTACGCCTCGGTGGGCTGGCCCGCGTCGTCCACATAGGCCAGGGTGACAAGGTTCTCGGCCAGCACCCGCGCCTTGACGACCGGGTCGGGGAAATGCAGGAACCCTTCGCCGTGATCCACATGGATGCCGAAGGTCAGATCCTCCATGCCCTTGAGCATCATGGCCGGGCTCTTGAGCACCTTGACCGTGACCCAGCGCGACTCGAACCTGCCGGAGAGATTGTGGATGAATCTGGGTTGTTGTTCAGCCGGGAGCCTCCCCTGCCAGGGCACCAATCCCAGCAACCCGAAGAGCTGACAGCCGTTACAGATGCCCAGGGTAAAGGTGTCGGGCCGGTCGTAAAAGGCCTGGAACATCGCTTTGAGCCGGTCGTTGAAGAGGATGGTGGCGGCCCACCCCTTGGCGGACTCGGGCACGTCGGCGTAGGAGAAACCACCCACCGCGGCCAAGCCACGGAAGCCGTCCAGCCCATTCAGATCGACGCGCCCAGCCAGCAGATCGGTCATGGTCACGTCCCAGGGCTCAAAGCCGGCGGCATAAAAGGCCGAGCTCATCTCCCGGTCGGAGTTGGAGCCCTCGTCGCGCAGGATGGCCACCTTGGGTTTGTTGGTTTTCGCCAGCAGTTCGGGGGCAGTCTTGGCCGGGGTGAAGCTCAAATGGTAGGTCGGGCCCTTGCGGTCGTAGATATTTTTCTTTTCCTCGTCGGCGCAGGAGGGCTTGATCTGGAGCCGTTCCAGCTGGTAGCTGGTCTCCTCCCACCACTGGCGGAGAACCCGCATGTCCTCGCTCAGCACCATCGCACCGTTATAGCTGATGCGGATCTCCTTGGCCTGGGTGGTTGTGCCGAGCAGGACAACAGGCACCCCGTACTTGGCAAGGATATCCTGCACTGCCTGTTCCTGGCCGACCGCGCATTCCAACACCAGCCCCAACTCTTCGCTGAAGAGCGTTTCGATGGCGGAAGCCGTGCCGGTCATGGCCAGGTCCAGACCGCAGTTGCCGGAAAAGGCCATCTCCAGCACCGTGGTGACCAACCCGCCGTCGCTGCGGTCGTGGCCCGCCGCGACCAGTCCCTGGTCGATCAGCTCCTGCACTGCGCAGAACCCCTTTTTCACCAGGGCCGGGTTGTCCATGTCCGGCGACTCGTTGCCGAGCTTACCCAGGGTTTGGGCCAGGGCCGTGCCGCCGAGCCGGTTCCTGCCTTCACTCAAATCCACGAACAGCAGGGTGGAGCCGGGCTGTTTGATGTCCGGGCTCACCACCTTGGTGATGTCCGCCACGGCGCCGTACACCGAGATCACCAGCTCCCTGGGCGACTTAACCGTTTCGCTGCCCACCTTGGTGGCCATGGAGAGGCTGTCCTTGCCGCCGTCCACGGCGATGCCCACGCCGAGCATGGCCTCGCGCATGGCCAGGGCCGCGTCATACATGGCCGCGCCCTCGCCTTCCAGCTTGGGAGCCCACATCCAGTTGGCCGAGCATTTGACCTGCTCAAGCTCAACCACCTTGGCCCAAACCAGATTGGTCAACGCCTCGCCCACGGCCATCCGCGCCCCGGCCGCCGGGTTGACCAGCATCTTGATCGGCTGCTCGCCGATGGCCGTGGCCACGCCGGACTTGGCAAAATGGCTCTGCGCTAAAACCGCCACATCGCTCACCGGCAGCTGCAAGGGGCCGCAGCATTGCTGCCGCACGATCAAGCCGGTTACGGCCCGGTCCACCTTATTGGTGAGGAAGCGTTTGGAGCCCACGGAAACCAGACGCAGGACATTGTGCAGCGCCTCTTTCACGCTGAGATCCTGCACCGCCAAGGGCTTAAGCCCCGGCTGCCGCCGGTTGTCGCTGAAGGTCTTGACCGGCACATTGCCCAGCAGCTCGTTGAGCTCGATATCCACCGGGGTGGAGCCGTCCTGCGCATCATGCACCACAAAGCGGAGGTCGCCGGTCACCTCGCCCAGCACCTCGCAGGCCACCTTTTCCCGTGCGCAGATACCCTGGAATTTTTCGATATTTTCGGGCCGGATCAGGAAGCCGTTGCGCTCCTGGTACTCGGCGACATAGATCTCCAGCACGCTCATGGTGGGGTCGCCCACCCGGATGTTGCGGATCTCGATGCGGCCGCCGGACTTCTCCACCAGCTCTTTCAAGACATTGGCCGGGCCGCCCGCGCCCTGGTCGTGGATCACATCGATCAGGGTTTTGTCGCCCATCTCGTTGCAGGCCCGGATCACCCGGTTCATCTTCTGCTCCATCTCGGCGTCGCCGCGCTGGACCGCGTCGAAATCAAGCTCGGAAACATTCTCGCCCTGAAGCATGCTGGAAGCGGCCCCGCCGCCAAAACCCACCCGGTAGGCCGGGCCGCCCACCTGGACGATGAGCATGCCCTTTTCCTCCTTGGCCTTGGCGGTGTGGCGGGCATCGATCTGGCCCACCCCTGCGGTGAACATGATGGGCTTGAGAAAGCCCCACCGCTCGCCGTCGTCAAGCCGCAGGTCAAAGGAGCGGGTAAAGCCCAGGACCAGGGGCTCGCCGAATTTGTTGCCGTAATCCGAGGCGCCGTTACTGGCCTCGATCTCGATGGTCAGGGCCGAAGCCAGGTTATCCGGGCAGTCGTAGCGGTTCTCCCAGGGCAGGTCGTAGCCGGGGATGTGGAGGTTGGCCACGCAGTAGCCCGCGGTCCCGGCCATGACAAAGCCGCCCTTGCCGGTGCCCTGCACGTCGCGGATTCTGCCACCGGTGCCGGTCTCGGCGCCGGGAAACGGGGCCACCCCGGTGGGGAAGTTATGGGTCTCGGCGGTGAGCAGCACATGGTAGACCACCTCCTGGGCGGAGAGCCGCGACGGCGCGCCGGGCTCGTCCGGGATGAGGGTGGTGAGCTTGTGACCCTCCACGGCGCTGGAGTTGTCCTTGAAAGCGATAACGCTGCCCTTGGGATGGGCGGTGAGGGTGTCGGTGACCAATTGAAACAGATTGCTCTTCTGCTCCTCGCCGTCGATGATCTGCCGCCCCCTGAAAAAGCCGTGCCTGGAATGCTCGGAGTTGGCGTTGTTGAGGTCCATGATCTCGACGATGGTGGGGTTGCGCTTGTGCTTGGTGACAAAGTAGTCGTAGTAGAAATTCCGATCCCATTCGTCCATGGAAATGCCGGGGATGGCCAGCAAGCCGTCCGGCCCCTGACTCATCAGGTCGATTGTATACACCGGCTCCGGGGTCACCCCGGTTTCAAAGGTGGTGAGCGGCGCAATGTATTGGCACTCGGTCATCCGGTCGTGGCTGGCTGCGACAAAGGTGGGGAGATCATCGCCCGCATCCACCAGAAAGCGGCGGGAGCGCTCCACTCTGGTCACCGCATCAAGGCCGATGGCCCGGCAGATGGAGACCAGGTTCGACGACCAGGCCGTGGCAAAATTGAGCCGCGGCCCAAGCTCCACCACCCGGTCGCCTACGAGATTGGGGGTGTCGGTGACCGTTGCGGCCAAAAAACCGTCCGCCAGCACCAGCCGGAGCCGGTCCAGCTCGGTTGCGGTCAGGGGCGTGGTGCTTTCGATGTTGAAACAGTATTCACGAATGCCATCTATGGCGCGGTATAACTGGCGGACTGTCGTTCCCATGGTTGTATCCTAAAATTGTGTATGCACAAATAACGGCGAAAACAAATAAGGATTCAACCTATCATTAAACCACACTTTTTTCCGCAGGAAATTGCGTTGCCCCGGCAAAAAGACCTCTTTGCCTTGCCAGCCCCGCCATTCGGAGTCTCGCAACACTTTCCCGCCAGCCTTTCGCCTTGCGCCTTTCACCTTACGCCTTTATGATACGGGCATGAAACAGCCCCAGGAAAACAGCCCCCTTTGTTTTGCCAAAATCATCGGTCAGGACAAGGCGAAAAAACTGCTGCAGCGTGCCGTGGCACAAGGGAGGCTGAGCCATGCCTTTCTCTTCAAAGGTCCCATGGGGGTGGGCAAGAAAACCTTGACCCGCACCTTTGCCGCCGCTCTCAACTGCCACAAACCCGAGGGGGACGAACCCTGCGGCCAATGCCCATCCTGCCGCAAGTTCCGCTCCGGCAGCCACCCGGACTTCATTGTGATCGAGCCGGATGGCGCGACGATCAAGATCAACCAGGTGCGCGAGCTCAAAAAAGCCCTGGCCTTCCCCCCCTTCGAGGCAAAGCTCCGGGTGGCGCTGCTTTGCGATATCCACACCATGCGGCGGGAAGCGGCCAACAGCCTGCTCAAGATCCTGGAGGAACCGCCCGACCAGACCATGCTGATCCTCACCGGTGACGAGGCAGGCGTTATCCTGCCCACTATCCTTTCCCGCTGCCAGACCGTGCCTTTTTTCCCGCTCCCCCAAGCAGAGGTGGCGAAAATCCTGACGCTGGAGGCAGGCATAGAGATGGAAAACGCCGCCACCCTGGCAGCCATGGCCGAAGGCAGCCTGGGCCGGGCCCGGCTGCTCCTGGCCAAGGATCTGCTGGGGTTGCGGAGGGAGATTGTCGAGACCCTGCTGCACCTTGAGCCGGACACCCCGGCCGCGATCCAGGCCCTTGGCGAACTCGCCGAGTCAGCAGCCAAGCTCAAGGAGGATCTGGGCGAGCTCCTGGAGCTGCTCACCACCTGGCTCCATGATCTGCTTCTCTTCGGCCATGGCGCGGCGGGTTCGATCATCAACCACGATCTGAGCCCCACCTTCCCGGCCGCCTGCCGCCGCTGGTCCGGCAGCCAGCTCTCCGAGCGGCTGCAGCTGCTGGATACCGCCCGGAAACAACTGGCCCGCAACTGCAACCCCACTGCGGTGTGCGAAGTACTTTTCTTTGGTCTGCTTTAATGGTATGATCGCCTTTTGTAAGTGTTCCGCAGCACCACATCTGCTTTGTCATCGGCCTGCTCATGTGCAACAGCACACTTCGCAGACCTCTTCCGCGCATCTGTGGCACTTCGAAACACTTACATTCCATGAATATTACTATACTTTTTTCAGCCCAAGGGCTGTTTGAGCGCGATACATGAACGAAACCCCGGAAACACCCCCTGAAGAGCTGGTGCACGAAGACCAGCACAATGCGCCGGAAACCTGCTACACCATTCAATTCCGGCCAGGGGACCAGTTTTTCTCCGCCGTCTCCCGCATCCAGAACCTCAAGGTCAATGAGCTGGTCATGGTCCAGACCGAACACGGCCTGGAACCCGCCACGGTCCATGGTAAAACCCTGCCCTGCCCGGGACGGCACGAACCGGAGCGGTTGGGCAGCCATCTGATCGTCCGGCGCGGAAACCGGGACGAAACCGAAAAATTCGCCCGTTTGCTTGACCGCGAACAGGAGGCCTTCGGGGTCTGCACCCGTTTCATCACCACCCATGGCTTGCCCATGAAGCTCATCAAGGTGGAACGGTTTTTAAACGGCAGCAAGATCATTTTCTACTTCACCGCCGATACCAGGGTCGACTTCCGCGAACTGGTCAAGGATCTGGTCCAGGAGTTCCGCACCCGGGTGGAGATCCGCCAGGTCGGGGTCCGCCACGAGACCAAGATGATCGGCGGCCTGGGCTGCTGCGGCCGGGAGCTCTGCTGCTCGTCGTACCTCAAAAACTTTGCCCCGGTTTCCATCAAGATGGCCAAGGAGCAGGGTCTGCCGCTCAATCCGGCAAAGATCTCCGGGATCTGCAACCGGCTGCTCTGCTGCCTCACCTACGAATACGAAACCTACCACGCCATGCGCAAACGGATGCCCAAACCGGGCAAGACCATCACCGTGGGCGACAAGAATTACAAGATCATCAAGGTCAACGCCCTGGAGGAGACCCTGGAGGTCAACTGGCTGGACGGCCAGGAAAGAAATATCATCCTCACCAAGGAAGAATGGAGCCAGGCCAGGGCAGCACAACCCGCGCAAGGCCAACCCCAAGCCCAGCCCCAGACCCAGCCCCAGGCCCCGGAGCAGCAGGAATCCCCACCCAGAAGAAAAAAACCCAGACACCACAAAGCCCCGGAAGGGCCAGCCCAATGAACACCTATTACCTCACCACCCCGATATTTTACGTCAATGCCCAACCCCACCTGGGCCATGCCTATTCCACCGTGGTGGCCGACGCCGTTTGCCGCTACCAGCGGCTGCTGGGCAAGGATGTCCGTTTCCAAACCGGCACCGACGAACACGGCGACAAGATCGTCCATGCCGCGGCGGACGCCGAGGTTTCCGTAAAGGAGTACGTGGACAGGATCAGCGCCATGTTCAGGGCGACCTGGCCGGTGCTCTCCATCGCGCCGGACACCTTTGTCCGTACCACGGACCCGGCCCACATGGCGGTGGTGCAGGAGATTCTCCAGCAGGTCTACGACCGGGGCGACATCTATTTCAGCGAGTACACCGGCCTCTACTGCAAGGGGTGCGAACAGTTCCTCACCGAAAAGGAGCTGGTAAACGGCAAGTGCCCGGACCACCTCACCGAACCGGAGCGGATCAGCGAGCAGAATTATTTTTTCCGGATGAGCAAGTACCAGGAGTGGCTCATCGACCATATCAGCAAACACCCGGAATTCATCACCCCGGAACGCTACCGCAATGAGGTGCTCTCCTTTCTCAAGGAGCCCCTGGAGGATCTCTGCATCTCCCGGCCCACCACCCGGCTCACCTGGGGCATCCCCCTGCCCTTTGACAGCCGTTTTGTCACCTATGTCTGGTTCGACGCCCTGATCAACTACCTCTCCGGCCTGGGCTACCCCTCGGGCGAGGATTTTACCCGCTACTGGCCCGCGGCCGAGCATGTGATCGCCAAGGATATCCTCAAGCCCCACGCCATCTACTGGCCCACCATGCTGAAAGCCATGGGGCTTGAGCCGTACAAAAAGCTGCATGTCCACGGCTACTGGAACATGAATGAGACCAAGATGTCCAAGAGCCTGGGCAACGTGGTGCGGCCCGGCGAGCTGGTGGCGGAATTCGGCGCGGATTCGGTGCGCTATTTCCTGCTCCGCGAGATGTCCTTCGGCCTGGACGCCGGTTTTTCCCACGAAGCCATGGTGGCGCGGCACAATTCCGATCTGACCAACGACCTGGGCAACCTTTTTTCCCGTTCGCTGACCATGGTGAAAAACTTCGCCACAAGTGCGGTGCCCCAGCCGGGCGCGCCCTCGGACCAGGACCGGGAGCTGGCCGAAGCCACCCTGGCCATGCTGGGACACTACCGCGAGCACCTGGATCATTTCGCCTTCCACCGGGGGCTGGGTGCGGTGTGGGAGGTGATCAGCCGGGCCAACAAATACATCGTCACCACCCAGCCCTGGGAGCTGGCCAAGGATCCGCAACAGGCTGACCGGTTGGCCACGGTGCTCTATACCCTGCTGGAGACCCTGAGGCTCATCACCCTGACCCTGCACCCCATCATGCCGGAAACCGCGGCCAAGATGGCCGAGGCTTTGGGGGTAACAGGCGAGAGCATCCTTACCGATTGTGGAGTCTGGGGCCGACTCGTGCCGGGCGCGACCATCACCCCTGGGGCGCAGCTTTTCCCCAGGCTGCAACGGGAAGAAAAAGAGAAACCCCAACCGCAGAAAGCAAAAGCCATGAAAGAACCAGCCGCAGCCAAAGCATCCGCCCCGGAAACCGCGCCCGACGCCGAGGGGCTTGTCACCTTCGACGCCTTCCAGAAGCTGGAACTGCGGGTGGCGGAAATCATCGAGGCCGAAAAGATCCCCAAATCCGACCGCCTCCTCAAGCTGACGGTCAAGGCCCCGGAAGAACGCACCATCGTGGCGGGCATTGCCCAGCATTACCAGCCGGAAGAGCTGGTGGGCAGGCAGGTTATCATTGTCGCCAACCTCAAACCCGCCAAATTGATGGGCGTGGCCTCCCACGGCATGGTCCTGGCCGCCAAGGAAGGCGACCGGCTGGTGCTTTCCGCCCTTTCCGGCCCGGTCGC
>JAJZPC010000047.1 GCA_021811385.1 Deltaproteobacteria bacterium
GTCGCTCTCCAGGAAACCGGCGTCGGCTTTTACGCTTTTTTAAGATGCTCAACCTCCCGGCTGTCGCATTTGGGGCAGATATCCATCCTGTCCGGGATTACTCCGGTGTCGACGACGAACGGCGGATAGCATTCGGTGCAAAAAAAGGTGAGGCATTCCTTGCATCGCATCAGACTTGCAGGGGATTTCCGGCATTTTATACAGACGGCTGCTGTTTCCTGTCCCATAACGCTCCCTCCTGATTCTGAATTATGACTCTGGGAAAAGAGTATCGCGAATGCGTGTTGACAGTCAAGGAAAGGGAGGGAAGATACACAAAGAAAAGCGGCAACCCTTTTCAGTCCGGGTCACTCTTCAAACCAACGCTCTCCCCCAACGGCGGTTGTTCCGCCGCGGTCTCCAACCCATCGGCGACTTCCTGGATGATCCCCATGCGCAGATAGATGGGGCGCACTTTTTCCCTGATCCGCGGGAGGTGGCGGGCAAAAATCGCCGCCCCGATCAGGCAACCGGCGCTGCCGAGCAGCAAGGTGTTCCGCGGCCCGAAAATGCCGGCCATCGAGCCGGCGCCGAGGCTGCCGAACGGCGCCACCCCTATGAACGCCATGGTGAAAAAGCTCATGACCCGGCCGCGTTTGTCTTCATCCAAAATCGTTTGCAGCACCGTGTTGCAGGAGGCGACCAGGGTCATGCCCCCAAATCCCGTCAAGGCCAGGGACGCCAGCGAGAGGAGAAAATTGTCGGATAGGGCAAAGGCGGCGATGCCGATGGCGAAAAGGATCGTCGCCCGCACAATCACCCTCCCCAGCCCACGGACGCTCTTGCGGGAGGCGAGATACAGGGTGCCGACCAGGGCGCCGCTGCCCGCGCCGGTCATCAAAAAGCCGAAGGTGTGCGCGCCGCCGTGCAGGATATCCTTGGCAAAGACCGGCGCCAGCACGGAATATGGCATCCCCATGAGGCTGACCAGGGCGAGGAGGAGCAGGATGCCGCGGATCGGTCCAAAGCTGTAGGCGTACAGAAATCCTTCCCGGAGTTCATGCAGGATATGGCGTCTGGAAGATTGGCGCGGCGAAGCGGGCGGGATGCGCATGGCCGCGAGCGCCACAATGACCGCCAGGTAGCTGACGGCGTTGAGGACAAAACAGATCCCTTCCCCCACCGAGGCCACAAGCAAGCCGGCGATGGCCGGGCCGACGAGACGGGCGCCGTTGACCATGGAGGAGTTGAGGGCAATGGCGTTGCCCAGATCCTCCCGCTGGTCGACCATCTGGACTACAAAGGATTGACGGGCCGGGATGTCAAAGGCGTTGATTATGCCCAGGGTCAGGCTCAGCAGGATGATCTGCCAGACCTGGACGATCCCGGTCAGCACGACCAGGGCGAGAAAGGTTGCCTGCAACAGGGCCAGGGACTGGGTCACGAGCAGAAGACGCCGCCGGTCCCAGCGGTCGGCGAGCACGCCGGCCACGGGGGAGATGAAGATGGTCGGAATCTGGCTGGTGAAACCGACAACCCCCAGCAGCATGGCGGAGCCGGTCAACCGGTACACCAGCCAGCTCATGGCAACCTGTTGCATCCAGGTGCCCACCAGGGACACGCTTTGCCCCGCCACGAAAAGGCGGTAGTTCCGGGAGCGGAGAGCGCGCAAAAGATGGCGGATGGGCACCCACTTTTTTTCGGACAAAATCACAACCTCTCATGGTCAACACGGGAAATACCGCGGAAGGAGGACGAGCTACAGATCTCCTTTCCGCGCTCGGGACACAGCAAGCATCCTGTCATCATAGGTAATGATAGCCCGGCGTGGGGCGAGATACAAGTTCGCTCTGCGTGGCCGGTCGTCACGGGGTCGCTCCGCGCGCCTGGCGGCTGAAAAAAATAATCGTTTCCCCCTGGTTTCTGCTACCATAAACATGTTCCCCCTTTGTTCACGAAGCAAGATGAGACGTGCCAACCGGGAGGCGCCATGTTCCAGGAAAGCGAAATCATCAACCCCATCCTCTCCGTTGCCTCGCTCTGCATCTTCCTCCACTTGGAACACCTCTGCTCCGGGTTGAGCGGCGGTTTTTTCGCCAGGGGGCGCCTTTGGTTGCCGCCTGCCTGGAAAAGCGGTTCGGAGGCATGATGGATGTGACTCCGCTCTTCTATATCCTCGGCACGGTGGGCTTTGGTGCCGCCATCACCGATGTCGCTGCCCGCCGGCGGATGGACGAAGAGCTGGCCAACAGTGAAAAGCGTTTCCGGCAGCTGGTGGAAAATGCCGGGGACAGCTTCTTCATCGTCAACCCGCAGGGGTGGGTTATCGAGGTCAACCAGCAGGCCGTCCTCTCCACCGGTTACTCTAGAAAAGAACTGCTTGCCATGCATATCAGCGAGATCGACCTCGAGTACCCCGAGGAAAAACGGGCCGAGGTTCTCTGGCGGGCGCTGCAGCAGGAGCAGCGTCGCACCTTCCGCGGCCTCCATCGTCGCAAGGACGGCTCCACCTTTCCGGTGGAGGTGCGGGTCGCCTTGATCGATTACCTCAACGGCAAGGCAATTTTCGGCATCGTCCGCGACATCACCGCGCGGGTGGCCGCCGAAAACACCCTGCGCACCCAGGCGCAGATCATCAGTCAGACCCACGATGCGGTGGCAACCACCGATTTCCATGGCGTCGTCACCAGCTGGAACCACGGAGCGGAAGAGCTGCTCGGGTATTCCGCCGCCGAGGCCATCGGCAGGCAGATCGTCGCCTTTTGTCCGCCCGCGCACCAAAAGGCGCTGAGAAAAAGTTTTGTCCGCCCTCTCCTGGCCAAGGGAGGCCATGAGCTGGAGCTTGACGTCTCCCGAAAGGACGGCTCGACCATCCATGGCCATATGTCCCTCTCCCTGCTCCGCAACGACCAGGGCAGGCCCTTCGGCGTGGTTGTCTACCTGCTGGACATCACCGCCAGGCGGGAGGCGGAGCAGGCGCTACAGATCAGCGAGGAGCGGCTGCGGCTCGCCATCTCCTCGGGAAGGCAGGGGTTGTACGATCTGGATCTGGTGAGCGGCGAGGCGGTGGCCAACGAGGAGTATGGCGCCATGCTGGGCTATGGCCCCGGCGAATTTGTCCTGAATGTGCCGAATTGGCTGGAGTCCATCCATCCCGATGATCGCGGACGGGTGGAAAGATACTTTGGCGACTATGTGGCCAAGGGGTCCGGGGAGTCCAAGGTGGAGTACCGGCAACGCACCAAGGACGGCAAGTGGAGATGGATTCTTTCCCTGGGCAGGATCGTGGCCTGGGACCAAAGCGGCAGGCCGTTGCGCATGCTCGGCACCCACACCGATCTCAGCGAGGAGAAGGAGGCCCAGGCGGCCCTTGCCAGGGAACGGCAACAGCTCTATGATCTGCTCGGCGGGTTGCCCGGTTTTGTCTGCCTTCTGGCGGAGGACTACACCATCCGCTTTGCCAATCGCTACTTTGTGGAGCAGTTCGGCGATCCCGGCGAAAAACGATGCCATGAGGTGTTGCACCATGGCGCGGATCCTTGCGAGGGGTGCGGTCTCAGCACGGTGCTGGACGAGGGCCGGTCGCGAACCTGGGAGTGGAACACTGCCCCGAACCACCTCGTGTACCAGGTTTACGATTTTCCGTTCCGCGACGTGGACGGCAGCCGGTTGATGCTGAAGTTCGGCCTCGATATCACCGAGCGCAAGGCTGCCGAGGAGGATAAGCTCAATCTGGAGAAGCGGCTCCTCTACCTGCAGAAGCTGGAAAGCCTCGGCGTCATGGCCGGCGGCATTGCCCACGACTTCAACAATGTGCTCATGGCCATCATGGGCAACACCGATCTGGCCCTGCTGGCCTTGCCGTCCGATTCCCCGGTGCGCGAACAGCTCCTGGCGACCAAGGCCGCTTCCCAGCGGGCCGCCGATCTCTGCAAGCAGATGCTTTCCTATACCGGCGAAGGCTCCTTTGCCCAGGTGCGGATTGATCTCTCGCGTTTCATCGAGGAGGCGCGGCATCTCCTTGACGTTTCCGTGGCCAAGAAGATCAATTTTACCCTGGATCTGGCCAGGGATCTGCCCCCCATCGACGCCGAGCCAACCCAGCTGCGCCAGTTGCTGGTGAATATGGTGACCAACGCCGCCGAGGCCATCGCCACCGGAGGCGCCATCACCATTACAACCTATGCCGGCCCCTGCGCGGCCACACCCCGGAACTGTCCCTATCAGTCCGAGCTTCCCGTCGGAGATTGTGTCATGCTGCGGATCAGTGACACCGGCTGCGGGATGGATGCGGCAACCGCGGCCCGCATCTTCGATCCCTTTTTCACCACCAAATTCACCGGACGGGGCTTGGGCATGGCGGCGGCCCTGGGCATTGTCCGCGCCCACCACGGGGCGATCGCGGTGGAAAGCGCGCCGGGCCAGGGAACCACCGTCACCGTCTCCCTGCCGGTGAGCACGCAGGGGCAGCAATAGCGGTCGATTTTCCGGTCAAGGAGCCCACGGATCAGGGTACGGGCGCAGCCGTCCCGGGTGCGCCATGGCGACTTTTGCCTCGCCGATTCCGCCTCTTTTCCATGGCTGACCCCGCCCTCCACCAGGTGTTGCCGCAGTCAAGCGCCCGCCCGCTTCATCATCGCCCCGGCATCCAGGTTGAGTAAGCCCGGAGCAAACCAACCCGGTTCAAGCGCCTTGCGCAATCAGCTTCTGACGGGCCTCGGTCAACTTCTGGCTGTCTCTTGCCGTCCGGGTGCGGCCGCTATTTTTTGCGGAAAATTTATTTGCAGGAATTTTCGCCCTTTGTGCGCGACGGATTATTTCCCTACAGCCGTGGCACAGGACTTGCTTTTCTGCCGTGCGACGTTACAACGGCAACCATTACTTCTTCTATATCCAATTTTTTGAGGCTTCATAATGAACAAGAGAAAAAAACTTTCCCGTCTCGCCGGCCTGATCGGGGGAACCCTTTTTGTCACCACGTCGCTGTGGGCCACCGGCGCCATGGCTGCGGGGCTTTCCCCGGATGACTGCATCAAATGCCATGACAAGCCCCCCCAGGACATCAACAGCAACGGCGGGGCCCACAAGAGCAAGGTGAGCTGCGTTGATTGCCATGCGGGCCATGCTCCCAAGAAAAATGGCAACATCCCCGTCTGCAGCCAGTGCCATGAAGGCAACGCCCATTTTAAACTGCAGGGCTGCCTCAATTGCCACACCAACCCGCACACCCCACTGGTCATCACCATTGCCAGCAATGTCACCGAGCCTTGTCTTACCTGCCATACGGAGCAGATGGCCCAGCTGCAGCAGCACAAGAGCAAGCACAGCTCCGTGGCCTGCAGTACCTGTCATCGCGAGAAACACGGCCTTATTCCGGACTGCAGCCATTGTCACTCCCCGCATGTGACGGGGCAGACCACCAAAGACTGCCTGACCTGCCACAAGCCCCACATGCCGCTGGAGATCAGCTATCCGGATTCGACGCCTTCAACGCTCTGCGCTGCGTGCCACAGCGACGTTTATAAGCAGATAACCACCAATCCGGCCAAGCACTCCAAGCTTGCCTGCGCGACCTGCCACCAGGCAAAACACAAGATGATTCCCAAATGTCAGGGCTGTCATGGCGAGCATCCGCATCCGGCCCAGATGCATGCCAAATTCCCGCAATGCAGTCAGTGTCATGGCATTGCCCATAACCTGAACAAATAGGGTCAGGCTATAAAAGATGGAAAAGGGGGCTTCGGCCCCCTTTTTTTGTGCTCCCGACAGGCGGGGTAACATCATTGCACTTGGACACGAGGGCTCGGAAAACCACAGTCAGTTGCGCCGACGGACCAAGGGTGTTCGCTTGGGAGCGGGCGGAAACGGAAGGGAAGGAGGTTGGGGACGCAAGAGACGGCAGGTGGCTGCCCCGGCTTTCAGGCTGAACGGGATTGCATGAAAAAACCCGGCAGTCTGCTGACTGCCGGGTTTCTCGGGATGGTGGCGATACAACAATTCCGAAAGGCGCTGTCTAACCCTTCTTGATATAAAACCGGAAGAAACCGGAGTCCTCCTTGTTGCCGAGGAAGGTATGACCGGCGCGGTCGCACCAGCCGGGCAGATCATTCTTTGATCCGGGATCGGTGCCCAGAATCTCCAGGATCTGGCCGGAGCCGATGGAGTCAATGGCCTTCTTGGTTTTAAGAAGGGGCATGGGGCAGCTCAAACCTTTTGCATTGAGAGTGTGGTCCGGCTTGATGGTGTCTAAATCCATTTGTAACCTCCCTTTGTGGTGATTGTGGAGAATTGCTCTCCTGTTCCTCCGGAAACATAAAAAATGAATCCCTCCGCGCTCCTGCAATGCAAAATTATGGCCAGCCGCATCGGGAATATTCATTTTTGGGGATCTTTTTCCCGGTCGGGTATGCCGGGGAAAGGGAAGGGGAGGCCACCGGCAGGGAAATATCCTGCTAACCTGCCACGTTTGTTGATTTTTTTAAAATTACACCTTTTCCTTAAGAACTCGTTGTCATCCCGCAAAAAAAAGGACGATCCCGGGGGTGAAAATCGCCGCATTCTCCGGAAGGGAAAGATATCCAGTCAGAAACAGACCGAACCGGCCAGCTTCTGACAACAGCGCAGGCTCATAACCTCTCCCCGGCATCGCCATAAGAATGTTTCTCAGTCGAGTCCTTGGAGGCTCCCTTCCTCCAAACCGTGCAATATCTCCGCCGTTGAGACAACGCGGGCATAGGCGCCGCTCAGTGCCGCAAGATATGCGGCGTGAACGTGTTCGGCAGGGACGGTCACCCCGTTGAACTCCAGCGCGCGGGTAGCGCACGCATCGTGCGCCAGGGTGCATGGGAAGCCGAAATCCGCCGCCGCCCGCACCGCGGCATCGACGCACATATGGCTCATTGCCCCGCAGATCACCAGGTTCCCCGCCCCGGCCCGGTGAAGCTCCTGCAGTAATTCCGTGCCGAGGAAGCAGTTGACGGCGTGTTTTACGATCACCCTGTCCCGGGCGGCGGGGGCAACGCTGTGATGGAGTTCGGCCCCATGGGTATCCGGCGCGAAGAAGGGCGGGTTGGGGGTGTTGAACAGGTGCTGCACGATAAAGATCGGTGCTTGCCGGGCGCGGAAATTTTTCAACAACGCCTGGCAATGCATGGCGGCGGCGTCCATGCCGTCCAGCGCCATGCGTCCTCCGGGAAAATAGTCGTTTTGGATGTCGATTACCATGAGCGCCGTGTTCATCGTGTCTCCTTTTTGTGGGCTGCTGTTTTGTTTTGGCGGGAATGCCGGAAATCATGTGGCCAGCGTAGCGGAAATATGGCACACTCGGAAGTGGCGCTAATGACATAAATGGGGGCAAAAGCGACAAAGTGCGGATTGGTATTCTGGCATACCGGGGCGTCATGCGTTCGGCGCTCCACGGCATCGAGGAAATGCTGCGGGTGGCGGTCGAGCGGCACGGCGCGGCCATTGCCGACGTGGTTCAGGTTCCAGCCGATGACCTGCCCGCCGGGCCATTCCATCTCCTGTTCATCCCGCCGTCCATAGAGCGGCAGCCCCCGGTCCCTTCCGCCACGGTACTTTCCTGGCTGCGAGACCAGCACGGCAAGGGCTGCGTCCTGGCCTCGGCCTGCGCCGGGATCTTTTTCCTGGCCCCCACCGGTCTGCTGGACGGGAAGGCCGCCACAACCCACTGGCTGCTGGCGGAGCGGTGTAAAAAAGAGTTTCCCGCGCTCCATTTCCAGCCGGAGCGGTTGTTGATCGACGAGGGAGACGTGGTAACGGCAGGCGGCATCTCCGCCTGGATGGATCTGACCCTGGCCATGGTGGGGCGTTTTTTCGGCGGCGCCACCGCGGTCGCCCTGGGGAAATACTTCCTGCTGGATGCCGGATCCCGCCGGCAGTCGTGGTTTTCCTGCTTTACCCCGGCGCTGGATCACCAGGACGGCCTCGTCCTGGGCGTCCAGCATAAGCTGGAAAGCCATTTCGCCGCGCCGCTTTCGCTGGCGACCATGGCGGCGTGGGTCCATGTAAGCCCGCGGACATTGCAGCGACGGTTTCGCGTCGCCACGGGCGAGTCCCCTCTTGGGTATCTGCAGAAACTCAGGCTGAGTAAGGCGCAGGAGCGGCTGGAAAACACGCGGCTCTCCCTGGAGGAGATCGTCATCGAGGTCGGTTACGGGGATTTGGCGTCGTTTCGCAAGCTGTTCCGGCGGCAGTACGGCCTTTCGCCGTCCAGATACCGGCAACGTTTTTCCTTTTCGCGGAAGAAAAGAGGCGGGGACAGGGGATAGCACATGTCGAGTTTTTTGCGCATCTCGTTGGCGGCGAAGCGGAGGGTGATCCATCCATGGAGATCCCGATGATGCAACTGCGCCCACTCATCCCGGAGGACATAGCCGTCATAGGCACTTGGCCGCCGTACCCGCCGGAATTTGCAGAATTGGATTACGCCTTGCGGGACAACGGCTGGCTGAGCGAATACCGGAGCAAGCCGGAGACCTGGTGTTTTGCCGTGGAGCAATCGGGCGAACTGATCGCCTTCACGATTTTGTCCAAAACAGGCGCAACCGAGGCGGAGTTTCGCATCGCCCTGCGGGGTGACAGAACCGGGCAAGGGCTGGGCCGCGCCGTCACGGCCATGACCCTGGCAAGGGGATTTGCCGAAATCGGCTTGGCCCGGATCCATCTCATCGTGAGAAAGAACAACCCGAGGGCCGGCCGTCTGTATTCGCGTCTCGGCTTTACTGAACAAGGAGAGTGTTTTAAAAACATCAACGGCAAGCAGACGCATTTCCTGACCATGGAATTGCTGCGGGAATCCTATGCGCTGCAAGGGGTTGGCGCCTGAGGCAGGAAAGACACCATGCCTCATCATCCGGCATGGTGTCTCTTTAATTCAGGCAACGATCAGGAACGCGCCTTTTTGCTCGACAGGCCGTGGGAAAACGAGGCGTCCCACAGCCTGCCGGAAAGTGCGTTACTTCTTGGCCATCGGCGGTGTCGGCACGTCCTTGCCATGGCATTCCATGCAGTTGAACTGTCCGGTAATGCCGAAGTCCTTGACCGGGGAATGGGTGCTCTTGGCCGCATACTTGCCATCCTTCCAGTCGTTCAGCATGGTCACCAGATTGAAGGCGACACTGGCCGCCACCCGCGCACAGCGGTCCTTGCGCTCCGGGCTGCCGATGGGCTTGCCCGCGGCCTTCATCCATTTGCCGACCGAGACATGGCAGAGGGGCGATTCGCTGGTGGTCTTGACGATCTCGCCGGGCTGTTTGGGATTTTTCGGGACGTAAACCGGCAAGGCGGTGTCCGAATACCACTGCATGACGTCTTCGCTCATCAGGTGACCCTCTTTCGGCCCGGCAACCCGGGGGCCGACGATGAGGTTGGCCACCATGTTGGCGCCGGCGTTCGAGCCGCAGACCGTACCCCAACCCACCTGGCCGCCTTCGAGAAAGACAAAGGCATCGACCGGAAACGAGTTGTACGGCTCGCCGACTTTTTCGCGCAACTGACTGAAAATACTGCTGATTACCGCCGCTCCGCAGAAAACCCGGTACCACTCCTCGTAGGCGAGGTCAGCGGTTTTTGCCGGATCGAGTTTGACATAGGGCCAGGGCCACTGTTCCGTCGCCGGCTTGGCCTTGGCCAGGTCGGGCAGAGTGAAGCCTCCCGCCGAAACAAGCGCGGCTCCGACGGCGACCTTGCCGGCTCCGATCAAGAGCGAGCGGCGGTCCTGGTTGCACTGGCTTTTGTTGCTCTCTGTCATGCACTTTCCTCCCGAAGTGTTTTTCCGACGCGCACGGCCCATGCCTGCTCGTGCGCGCGTTGCGCGAACGCACCCCATCGTGCGGTCGCTGATAACCACAATGTGGCATGTTACATTGTGGTACCATCGGGAAGACCGCTTGGGAATGCGGCAAAAGGTCGCAGGGGGAAATAAGACGGAGGGATCCGGGTGCTCCCCGAAAAAGTTCCCGGCGTTCAGCGCTGAACGCCGGGAACGGAGTCAGGGGAAAATCAGAGCGACGGCGCGCCACCCACCAAGGTAAAGAGCAGGGCCAGGATCAGCGTCTGGATAAGCCAGCCGATGGTGCATACCCCCACCGCCCGCCAGGTGCTCTCGTAGTCAAGGGCCTGCCGTACCGCAATCACCATGGCTACCAGCATCCAGATGGAAGCGGCGGCGAAAACCAACGAGCCCAACCCCGGGATGATGCCCAGGATGCGGATCAGGCCGGGGGAGCTCGAAAAGCCGGTGGTGCGGAGCAGTTGGTCGAGATCGGCCTCGGTCTGCGGCTCCGGCAGCCAGCGGGTGCCGATGAAATAGGTGAGGTAGGCCCAGATATACCACCCGCCGAGGGCGGCGAGGGTTCCGAACAGAATGCCGCCCAACCCCATGCTGCCGATGCTGCCTATGCCGGCGGCGATGCTGCTCAGCACCACAACTCCCATGGCCTGACGGATCGTTGTCCCGTCAGCCTCGACCTCCTCGTAGAGATGCACGTCCAACTTTGCCGCGCGCAACATCCGGTCCATAAAAATAGTCATCGTGGCTCCTCGTTCGGGGAAAATGTGTAAGGGAAAATTCCAAAATTTGTCAGATACCGTCGCATAAATCGGTGAGGATGTCAATGTGTCCGCCGCGGGTCTCCACGGCATGGCGATCCACGGGCGGTTCAGGGGATATGCAGGCTGGAGAGAAGCGTTTTGAGTTGGGCAAACAGGAGGGGTGCCACCTGCTTGGTGCGGGTCAGGATGGTGCCGGTGAGGGGCCGGCTGGTTTCCGCCGGATCGGGCGCGCCTTTTTCCAGCCGGTCGGCTCGGACTCCCGGGGCCGGATGGCCGGCCAGGAATGAGTGGTCATTGCCCCGGGTGGCCGGCTTCCGCAAGGCGGACATCCGGCGCAATCAGCTTTCCTGCTTGTTCAGCTTGCTGTGGTGGATCGAGTACGAGAAATAGACCACCACCCCGATTGCCAGCCAGACCGCGAAACGCACCCAGGTAACCCAGGGGAGAAAGGCCATGAGCGCCGAGCAGGAAAAGGCGCCCAGCAGCGGGAACACCGGGTTGAGCGGATTCTTGAAGGGCCGGTGCAGATGGGGCTGGTTGATGCGCAGAACGATCACCCCCAGGCAGACCAGGACAAAGGCAGCCAGGGTGCCGATGTTGACCAGTTCGGCCAGCTCGCCCAGGGGGATGAATCCGGCGATGATGGAGATGAGCAGGCCGCAGAGGCCGATGACCCGGACGGGGGTCTTGGTTTTTGGGTGAACCTCGGCGAAGAACGGCGAGAGCAGGCCGTCCCGGGACATGGCGAAGAAGACCCTGGTCAGCCCGTAATAGAGGACGAGCATGACCGTGGTCAACCCGGCGATGACCCCGGTGGCCACCAGGGCCGAGGCCCAGTTGATCCCGATCATTTGGAGGGAATGGGCCACGGGGGAGGGCACGTTGAGCTGGGTGTAGGGCACAATCCCAGTGAGCAACCCGGAGACCACGATGTAGATGGCGGTGCAGAAGACCAGGGAAAAGATGATGCCGAAGGGCACGTCGCGCTGGGGATTTTTTGCCTCCTCGGCGGCGGTGGAAACCGCGTCGAACCCCACATAGGCGAAGAAGACCATGGCCGCGCCAGCCAGCACGCCGACCGGCTTGCCTTCCGGGCTCTGGCCGCTCCAGCCGAAGGGCATGAACGGGCTCCAGTTTTCCGGGTTGACATGGAAGATGGCCACGCCGATGAAGACCGAGATGGTCAGCAGCTTGACAAAAACCATGACCATGTTGGTGCGGGCGCTTTCCCGCATGCCCAGCATGAGCAGGACCATGAGGATCAGGACGATGCCGGCGGCCGGCAGGTTGATAATCCCGCCCAGGGAGGGCGCCTTGGTCAGGGCTTCCGGCAGGGCCAACCCCATGGCGGTGAGGGCGTTGTTGAAATAGCCCGCCCAGCCGTTGGCCACGGCGGCGGTGGCCACCCCGTATTCGAGGATCAGATCCCAGCCGATGATCCAGGCGATCAGCTCGCCGAAGGCTGCGTAACTGTACCCGTAGGCGCTGCCGCAGCCGCCCACGGCGGAGGCCAGTTCGGCATAGGCCAGGGCCGCGAAGGCGCAGGCGATGCCAGCGATGACAAAGGAGAGCACCACGGCGGGGCCCGCCTGGGTGGCGGCGGCGATGCCGGTGAGCACGAAGATACCGGTGCCGATGATGGCCCCGATCCCGAGCATGGTGAGGTCAAAGGCGGTGAGGCATTTGTGGAGGCCGGTATGGTCGAAGTCGTCCGGGGTGGTGGTCTTGGTGCGAAAGATTTTCATGGGTTTTCCTGTTTAAATGGAGGGATCAGTCCGCTTGTCGGCGGAATCCGGTAAAGCGGCAGGGATCACCAGCCCCAGAGGTCGTCGCGCCGTATCCAGCCGGTGAGGCCGGTTTCATGCTTCACCTGGACCCAGCCCTTCTTGTGCTTGATGGTGCGCAGGACCACGCCGCGGTTGGCATCGCCCACGACGCGCTGTTTTTCTCCCGGGCCGTTGCGGAGGATGGCCTTTTTCTCCGTGACGATCATGTGGGGTGTTTTCCCAACCTGTTTTTTATAGACCCAGCCCGAGTCCGATTCATAGTCGGTCACCTTGAGCCAGTTGCCCTGGCGGCCGACCACCTTCAAGGGGTAGCCCGCGCCCAATTCCCACTTGATGGGGGATTTTTCGTCGGGCCCGGAGCGCATCTTCGCCTTGGCGCGACCGATGCTCACCATCTCCGCATGGGCCGCCGAGGTGAAAATTAGAAGAAAAGCGAGTCCGAGGCAGAGTCGGCGGAACATGGAAAAACCTCCTGGTGCTGGGTGATGGATCACGGTTTGTTGGCCGGGGACATGCCCCTGTCCGGAGCGGCCAGAGGGATGCCGCCTATCTCCAGGGAGATGGCGTCGAACTTGCAGGCCTTGTTCATGCAGGCCAGGCAGGTGATGCACTCCGGGTCGTTCGGTGATTCGTTGAATTTGACCCCCATGGGGCAGACATGGTGGCAGGCCTTGCAGTTGGTGCATCTGGCTTCATCCAGGTGCAGTTTGACGAGGCGGACCTTGCTGAACAGCGCGTAAAAAGCGCCCAGGGGGCAGGCGGTCCGGCAAAAGGGGCGGCTGGAAAAGATGGCCCAGGTCAGAAAGAGGATCAGGATCACGAACTTATTGAGAAAAAGCAGGCCGATGGTGTTGCGGAGGTTGGGCTGGAGCAAGAGCATGGGCAGCCCGGCTTCCAGGGTTCCGGCCGGGCAGACGAACTTGCAGAACCAGGGGTTGCCGGTGCCGAATTCGTCGACAAGCACCAGCGGCAGCACAACGACAAAGAGGAGCAGGAAGACGAACTTGCCGTAAGAGAGCAGGCGCGGGATCCCGAACTTGCGGGAGGGGATCTTGTGCAGCAGTTCCTGGACAAAGCCGAACGGGCAGGCCCAGCCGCAGATCATGCGGCCGAACATTCCGCCGAGGACGCCGATGGAGCCGAGCACCGAAAAGCCGAAATAGTATTGGCTGTTTTCCAGGGCAAAGCGCAACCCGCCCAGCAGTTGCTGGATTGAACCCAGGGCGCAGGAGGTGGTGGCAGCCGGGCAGGAGTAGCAGTTCAGGCCGGGGGCGCAGATCACCTTGAGCGGCCCCTGGTAGATGGTCTTGGTGAAGGGGAAGGACCAGGAGCTGTTGGTGAGAAAGCCGATGATCACCTGGACCCATTTGCGGACTCTTTCCATCTCAGCCTATCCCTATGCAGCTCAGGCAGACCTGCACCGCCTGCTCGAGAATCCGGGCCGGTTCCCCGGTGGCGACGCCGATCAGCCAGAGGAGAAGAAAGGCTGGGATCACCACAAAGGGGGGCTTGCGGAGTGGTCTTTTCTTGTGGTGCGGGTGGGTGGTCTGGTTCATGGTCGTGTGGTCCCGGATTATTTTCAGGCGAGGCGGGCCTGAACCGCGGCGGTTTTGTCGCCCAGCCTCACATCCTTGTCGCGCCGCTCGTCGAGCACCAGTTGGGTCACGACCCGCTGCACTCCGTGGGCAAAGGGCAGCCCATGCAGCCGGGCGGCCAATGCAAGAAGCGCCTGGGGTTCGCCCTCGATGATCGTTCCCATGTCGGTCAGTTCATGGCGCACGCCTTCCCTCCGCAACACCTGCTGGATCTCGGCCACGTATTGACCCACGCCGGGGGTTCGGGTGCCCAGGGGGATGATGGTCAGCTGCATGATCGTCATGGTTCTTTCCGGAACACGGGTTGTCGTTGCAAAAAAAATAACGCAGAGGCGCAATGGCCGCAAAGTAAAAAGAAGGGGCCTTAGCTCTGGTCCTGAAAATTCTCGATCTGGGCGGAGAGCTCATCGTCCAGCGCGTCCGGATCCTTGGAGTTGTAGTAGAGGATGTTTTTTAGATGAAAAAAGCTGTCCAGATCCATCTCGTAAAAATGCAGGGCCAAGCCCTCCTCTTCCACCCGAACAACCGTGCCCTTCATTTTCAGGGTCAGGTGGCTGGTGGAACCCACCAGCCGCAGGGAAACCAGGCACTTCTCGCCGACCGTGTGCCCGGTAACGCCAAGCACGAAGACCCCCTTGAGGCTCAGGTCCGTGGTTTCGCATTCCGCATGGTTCCGGTCCGGAAAGTCCAGACCGATGATCACCTGAAACGGCACCCGAGTGTTTTTGCGCTTGTTTTTCATGGTTGAACCCTCTTGTCCTGTGGTCTGGTTGCCTGCTACTCCGGCATGAAGAGAAAACCCTCCCGTTCGAGCAGCTGGCCGATGTTCAGCAGGTGCAGCTCCTTGTCTTCCTCGAACCGGGCGGGGCCGGCGATGTCTCCATTTTTTGCCCGGTCCAGGGAGAGCAACGGGGTTGCCTGCGGCTCAAGGCTGCGGCAGAAGATTACTCCGTGCCAGTTTCCGTTGCTTACCACCACAAGCATGGCGGCCTCTTCATCGGGGATATCGGCAAGGGTCATGCCCCGGGGGACCATGAGGGGAAGGATCATTTTTTTCAGTTTGCCGTTTTTGAGCAGGGCAAGGGGCCCTTTCATCCGACCGGAGAGGCGGCCAAACCAGCCCCCCAGATCCTTCAGGGGAATCTGGCTGCTTTTGATGTATTTTTTTCTCCTTTTGGGGGAGAGGGGCTTGACGAGGGCGATGTGTTCCTCTGCAATGGCGAGGGGCAGCTTGCCGATGGTGATGGCCCGGATCATGGCCCCGGGCTGGATCGGCAGGGGCTTTGCCTCCGCGGCTCTGGGCGCGCTCTTTTTCGGGATCCTTGGCAAGGGGGGGGACACGGTCTTCGGCTGGGCAAGGTCTGTTGCGGCATCGTCCAGGGAGATCGGCTCCGCCCAGGAAGGCTCCAGGTCGACGTTTGACCCTGGCGATCGGGGTGGCGTCGTTCCGCCCTTTTCCGCGGCTACTTTTTCCTTGAGCTTGGCAAACTTGCCATACACCCGTTTGAACACCTCGGCGTCCCTGTCCGGATCGAGTTTGGTGTCTTCGTACATGTTGACCACATGGGCCATGGTTTCCTTGAGGAAATCGATAAACTCAGGGGGAACCTGTTCCTGCCGCTTCTGGGCGTAGAGCAGAATGCTGTCCGCCATGGTCAGAATGGCCAGGGCGTTTTTCCTGGTGCTGAAACGGTTTTTCAGACAGGTAAAGGCCGCCTGCAAGGGTTCTATTTTTTTCGGGGACAGGCTCCAGTCCTGGGAAAGAATCTCTGTTTTCAGTTTCTGGATGGATTCGTCGAGGGAAAGAATCACCGGCAATACTCCACAGCCATGGGCTTTATTAAAGAGAGAAAAGAGAAGAAGCCGCGCAGACTGTGAGGCGCCGCTCTTGCTCGTGCAATTGTATCCATCCCTGGGGGACGGGATGATCTTTTCAGGTCAAGCTGGGCCAATGGCCTATTGTGACTGGAAATTTTGTAGGGTACTATAGCAGAAATTTCCGTGGTTTGGCAACAGGCAGTTGCGTGGGGAACGCGGTTGCCTGGCGGAGTGGAAAAAAATTCCGGCATGGCCGGGTAAGGAAACACGACGCATGGTCGAGAATACGCTTTCTTTTTTTGTCGCCCTGTTCGGGGCCCTGGTCGGCAGCTTTCTCAACGTGGTCATCGTGCGTCTGCCCGAGGAGGGGGGATCCGTTGTTTTCCCCCCTTCCCATTGCCCGGTCTGCAAGAAGGAGATCTCCTGGTACGACAACATCCCCCTGGTGAGCTTCCTCCTGCTGCGCGGCAGGTGCAGGCAATGCCGAACGCGGATTTCCTGGCGTTATCCCCTGGTCGAGGCGGTCACGGCGCTCATGGCCCTGGCCCTGTATCTCCATTTTGGCCTTACCCTGCTCCTGCCCATCTATTTTCTCTTCAGCGCCGCCCTGATCGCCATCATCTTCATCGACTTGCAGCACCAGATCATTCCCGATGTGATCAGCCTGCCCGGCATCGTCATCGGGTTTATCCTCTCCTTTGTCAACCCCTTCGTCACCTGGCAGGACGCCGGGCTGGGGATTGTCTTCGGCGGGGGGAGCTTTTATCTGGTCGCCCTGGGCTATTACCTGCTCACCAAGCGGGAAGGCATGGGCGGCGGCGATATCAAGCTGCTGGCCATGATCGGCGCGTTTCTGGGCTGGCAGTCCCTGCCCTTTGTGGTATTCGGCAGCTCGCTGCTCGGCACGGTGGTGGGCGTCGGGGCCATGGTCAAACAGGGCAAGGGCGGAAAAACCGTCATTCCCTACGGGCCATTCCTGGCCGTTGCAGCCTTGCTCTATCTTTTTTTCCGGCAGGAGATCCTCTTGCTGTTTGTCCGGTTCATACTCCACCGTTGATCCCGGCCTTTTCCGTCCCACCCCGCGACAGGCCGCTCTTTCAGGCTCCCGCTCCTCTCTTCCGGCATCACCCCCGTCCGTCTGTTCCCCTGTGCGGCTCTCCCACATTTACCGAATCTTTACCGCCATTAACAACATCTTTACGCGCAGTTGCTGTATGGTAATCAAATGATTGCGAGGTACATCCGGAAGTAAGGGAATAAAGACACGGATCAACGCGTCAGCCGGAATACAGTCCCCAATGCGTCTCGCTTTTGCCCGTTGGGATAAGAACAACAACTTGGAGTCAACAACAAGGAGGATGCATGCAACTTCTGAAATCCAGAAAACACGTCGGTGCGCTTCTTGCGGCAGGCCTGGGCGGACTGGCGATTCTGGTCTTCCTGATGGTCGGCCCGCCGCGCCTTCTGGCCAAATCGGAATCCCCGGCATTTTGCGCCGGTTGCCATGTCATGGAGGAACAACACACCGCCTGGAGTCACGCCGGCGCCCATCGGCGGATCCGTTGCGTGGACTGCCACCTGCCCAACGGCGGCCCCATCGGACATTATTTCTGGAAGTCCATTGACGGCATGAAGGATGTCCTGTCCTTTCATTCAGGCCAGGTTCCCGAAAGAATCACGTTGAGCAGCCACGGGGCGCAGGTGGTGCAGAAAAACTGTCTCCGCTGCCATGAAGAAACCGTGTCCCGCATGGATACCACCCGGAAATGCTGGAACTGTCATCGCCAATTACAGCACCGAATGACCGGAACCATTTAACGATCAAGGGAGGAAAGAAAACAATGAAGAAGACCACAAAGAGGATACAGCAAAGCGCGGTGCTGGCATTGATGGCGACCCTGGCGCTTGGCGCCGGATGCGCACCGGAAAAAGCGACCCCGGTGAAGACCGTGCAGATTGCCGATGGGGTGATCGATCCGGCCCAGTGGGGCAAGGCCTGGCCGGTGGAATACGATATGTGGAAAAAAACCGGCGAGCCGACGCCTGCCGGCAAAAGCAAGTACAAGAAAGGCAATGACGGCGGCGTGACCTATGACAAGATCTCCGAGTTTCCCTTCCTGGCCCTGCTCTTCAACGGCTGGGGCTTCGGAGTTGAATACAACGAACCCCGGGGACATCTCAACATGCGCAAGGATCAATCCCTGGTTGACCCTTCCCGGGTCAAGGCCGGCGGTGTCTGTCTGACCTGCAAAACCCCGTATGCCGTTCAGCTCGAACAGAAGATGGGCAAGGATTATTATGCCAAGCCCTACGATGCGGTGCTGGCCGAGATTCCCAAGGAGCATCAGGATCTCGGTGTCGCCTGTATCGATTGTCATGACAACAAGGACATGTCCCTCAAACTCTCCCGCGGATTCACCCTGGGCAAGGCTCTGAAGACCATGGGCGTGGATGAGACCAAGCTGACCCAGCAGGACAAGCGCTCCCTGGTCTGCGCCCAGTGCCATGTGACCTACAACATCCCCAAGGACGGGGACATGAAATCCGTGGACGTCTTCTTCCCCTGGGATGAGAGCAAGTGGGGCAATATCACCGTCGAAAACGTCATCAAGAAGATTCGCAGCGACGCATCCTACGGCGAATGGAAACAGAGCGTCACCGGCTTCAAGATGGCCTTTATCCGCCATCCCGAGTTCGAGATGTTCTCCAACAACAGCGTCCACTGGCAGGCAGGCGTTTCCTGCGCCGACTGTCACATGCCCTACACCAAGGTGGGCAGCCAGAAGGCCTCGGATCATCGGGTCATGAGCCCGTTGAAAAATGACATGAAGGCGTGTCAGCAATGCCACACCGAGACCCCTGAATGGCTGAAGGAGCAGGTCTTCGCCATTCAGGATCGGGCCGTATCCATCTTTATCCGCTCCGGGTACTCCACGGCCACGGTGGCCAAACTCTTTGAGATGACCCACAAGGCCCAGGCCGAGGGCAAGGAAATCGACAAGGATCTGTACGCCAAGGCCAAGGATCACTACGAAGAGGCCTTTTACCGGGTGATCTACTTCGGGGCCGAGAACTCCGTCGGGTTCCACAATCCCACCGAGGCCATGCGGATTTTGGGTGACGCCGCCATCCACGCCGGACAGGCGGAAGCACTGCTCCGCCAGGGGTTGACTGCGGCGGGCATCGCTGTCCCGGCCAAGATCGACCTGGAACTGCCCAAGTATCTCAACAACCGGGGCGCGAAAAAGCTCATGTTCCAGCCGGAACAGGAGTTTAAGGATCCCTTCGCCGCCAAGTAAAAGCGGCGCCATTCCCGGCCCGGGGAAATCCCGGGCCGGGAATGTTCCGATCAATATCGTTTTTGCGCCCCCGCCTCCTTTCCAGGATCGGGGGCTTTTTTTTTATCCGATTACCACCAATCTTCAGTCGGTTTTTTCGTCATTCCGGCGGAGACCGGAACCCGGGCAAGGCGGCATCGGCCTGCCTGTCCATGGGCCTCAAGCCCTCCGTGCTTCTCCCCGTCCTCCATCTCCGGCGGCCACATTTACCGAATCTTTACTCCCATTAACAACACCTTTACGGGAAGTTACTGTATACTGAAGACGAAGGGAGAACGAGGAGGGAGCATGTTTGCCGAAAGGCAAGCACCGTGGCTTTGCGTTGAAACAAAAAGAAGCGGAGGAGGAAAAACATGTCCAAGAAAACTGTTGTGACGGTTATGGCCCTTTTCGCCTTGGCGCCGATGGCCGGGATGTTCGCCACCGAGTCTGACGCCGCAGGCAAGGGCGGGGCCGCCCCCAAGGCTCCGGCGGAAAAAGCGGTGAAGGTGGAAGCCTGCTACGAATGCCATGCGCCGGTCAAGCAGCTCCACACCATGGGCAAGCACAGCACGGTGAACTGCATCAATTGCCACAGCGGCCTTGCCCGGCATCTTGCCGACCCCGGCCCCGCGACCCGGCCGGTGACGAGCACTGCCTGGGAGACCTGCGGCAAGTGCCACAAGGACCAGTACGAGAGCTTCATGAAAGAGGCCATGCACCGTCCGGCCCGGGACGAGAAATCCCAGCTCACCAACCGCTCCCCCAACCCCCTCTGGGACAAATTGATGGCCGGGCACGGCTTTACCAAGGAGCACAACCTCACCCGCAGCCATGTGAACATGCTCACCGACCAGTTCGTGGTGGATCGCGCCTTCGGCGGCCGTTTCCAGCCCAAGAACGGCTGGAATTACATCTTTGAAAAGGGCAAGGTCTGGGACATTCTGGTGGATACCCATCCCGAGACCAAGGAGCATAAGGTTTTCAATCCCCAGACCGCGCCCGCGGCCAACCCGGTGTGTCTCCAGTGCAAGACCCAGGATCATATCCTCAAGTGGGCCTACATGGGCGATAAGGTTCCGGACGCCCAGTGGTCCAGGGAATCCAATGTGGTGGAGGTGGCAAAGGACGTCGAGCACGGGCTCAACTGTTTCACCTGCCATGATCCCCATGCGGCAAAACCGCGTATCGTGCGGGACGGACTGATCGACGCCCTGACCCAGCCCGACGGCGACACCCTCTGGCACAAGGATCCGAAACGGACCGGGTTCAAGGTTATCGACATGGGCGTTCGCGGCTTCACCCGCAAGATCGCCCTGCTCGACAAATACGACTCCCGGCTGCAGTGCGGCCAGTGCCATGTGGAGTACAACTGCAATCCCGGCACCGAGCCGAAAACCGGCAAGCCGGTCAAGATGGACGACCGGCGGACCAACCACTTCCCGTACAAGGATGTGTTCGGTCTCTACGATCATTATGTGAACAAGATCAACTTTCTCGACTTCAAGCATGCCCTCACCGGCGGCCTGCTCTGGAAGGGGCAACACCCCGAGACCGAGTCCTACTATAATTCCAAGCACGCCAAGGCCGGGGTGGGCTGTGATTCCTGCCATACCCCGAAGATGAAGAACAAGGCAGGCAAGGTCTATACCTCCCACTTTGCCGTCACCCCGAAGGTCATGTTGAAGGAGACCTGCCTCAAGTGCCATCCGCAGTGGAACGAGGAGCAGGCCAAATACGCCATCGATTCGGTCAAGGCCCATATCAAGGGCAAGATGCGCAAGGCCGAATACTGGCTGGGCGCCCTGATCGACAAGATCGTGGCGGCGAAAAACGCCGGCGTGGCTGAAGAGACCATCAAGAAGGCCCAGGATCAGCACCTCAAGGCGCATATCCTCTGGGAGTACTGGACCGCCGAGAATTCCGACGGCTTCCACAACCCGGAGATGGCCAAGGAGGCGCTGACCAAATCCATGAACGAGTCCCAGGAAGGCATCAAGATTCTTACCGAGGCCATGGCGCCGAAGAGCGCGGCGGCAAAATAAGGGATGATGAGAGCAGGAGCGGCTGGGGTGGAAGCGCCCCGGCCGTTTTTCTTCCGGGGATTCTCCCCGAGGAACCGTAACCGTCGCGGATTGCGAATCCGGCGACAAGGAGGGATCATGAACCGATTGATCGTGCTGATTGGCTTGTTTCTGCTGATGCAGCCGCAGGCAGCGTTGGCGGCGGCAGGGAAACATCCGGCCACCCCGGAAAACCAGGAGTGCGTCGAATGCCATGGAGACCAGGAAAAGGTCTGGTTCGACGGCAAACACGGGTTGATGAACGTCAAGTGCATTGCCTGCCACGGCGCAACGGACAAGGATTTCGCCGCCAAGCCGGGCCGCGCTTCCTGCCGTGGCTGCCATGGTGACCAGGTTGCCCAGGCAATGAAGAGCAAAGGAAAAGAGGGAAAGAACTGCTTCCCCTGCCATGACCCCCATGCCTTGACGGTAAAGGGCGGTTCCGCCAAGCCATATCACGTACAGGGAGGCAAACAGCCATGAAGATGACACGAAGAGAATTGATGAAATATTCGGCGGCCCTGGCCGCCGCCTCGGCCATCGGCTTTGAGCTGCCCTTGCCCAAGGGCGTGCTGGCCGCGGCCGGGGAGCCGGACAAATGGGTGAAGGGCGTCTGCCGTTACTGCGGGGCAGGCTGCGGCGTCTACACCGGGGTGAAGGGCGGCAAGGTCGTGGCGGTGAAGGGCGACAAGGAGAACTGGAACAAGGGGTTCCTCTGCCTCAAGGGCAATTTCCTCCCCGCCATCCTCTACGCGCCGGATCGGTTGCAGTATCCCCTGCTCCGCAAGGGTAACAAATTCGTCCGCATCTCCTGGGACGAGGCCATGGGGGTCATGGTCAACAAATTCCATGACGCCATCCGCAAGAACGGCCCCAACTCGGTGGCCTTTTACGGCTCCGGCCAGTCGTACACCGAGGAATCCTACTTCGTCAACAAGCTGTTCAAGGGGGGCTTGGGCACCAACAATATCGACGGCAACCCCAGGCTGTGCATGGCCTCTGCCGCGGTGGGCTATGTCTCGACCTTCGGCAAGGACGAGCCCATGGGCGCCTACGACGATATCAACCATGCCGAGTGCTTTTTCATCATCGGTTCCAACATGGCCGAGGCCCATCCGGTCATCTTCCGGATGGTGAACGAGCGCAAGCAAAAGGGCAAGGATGTCAAGATCATCATGGCCGACCCCCGCAAGACCCTGTCTGCCCGGATCGCCGACCTGCACATGAGCTTCACCCCCGGCACCGACCTGGCGATCTTGAACGCCATGGCCCACGTGATCATCAAGGAGAATCTCCACGACAAGAAATTTGTCGACAAGCACACGATCTTCAAGACCATGGTCGATCCGGGCCCGCCGCCCAAGATCTCCAAGGTGACCTGGGACGATTATGTCAAGTTCCTCGATGACTACACCCCGGAGGCGGCGGAGAAAATTTCCGGCTGCCCGGCATCGGAGATCGTCAAGGCGGCGCGCTGGTTTGCGACCTCCAAGGCGACCATGAGTTTCTGGTGCATGGGCTTGAACCAGCGGACCCGCGGCGTCTGGGCGAACAACATGGTGCACAACCTGCATCTGCTCACCGGCCAGATCTGCCGGCCCGGCGCCACCACCTTTTCCCTCACCGGCCAGCCCAATGCCTGCGGCGGCGTGCGCGACGGCGGTC